>JBGPYG010000073.1:0-11614 GCA_041493085.1 Pyrinomonadaceae bacterium
GCAGTGTGCAGTGAGCAGTGAGCAGTGTGCAGTAAGCAGTGAGCAGTAAGCAGTGAGCAGTAGGCAGTAGACGCTGGGCAGAAGCCCGACCATCAGGAAGGGCTCTTGTCAGTACCACCTGCGTCAGCGGGTGGGTATCACGCTGAAGGCGTGACATATAGTCAGAGCAGAAGCGCGACTGTGAGGGAGGGCTTAACCAGCGACAGCATACAGGTCTAAAGATTTTCCATATCTCATTTAACATCTCTCATCTGTCATTTACTTGCTGTTCGAGGCGTGAATGAAAAATCAGAAATGAGAAATGAGAAATCGAAAATCTCCGTCGTGCGGCGAATGAGTTGCCGCGCACTTTGACAGTGGAAGTTGTGTTAACTATCTTCTGAATCAGAAGCGGGAATAGGTTGTTCCTTCTCCCGCCTTCGTCCTTGACCCGGGCGGGCGTAGCTCAATGGTAGAGCGTCGGCTTCCCAAGCCGGATGTTGCGGGTTCGATCCCCGTCGCCCGCTCCAAATTTCTTACCGCGACGAACCCAGGTCCTTTCCTATTGCGAATGGCACCGCAAGGGTTTAGCATAAGACACCTCGCAAGAATGATTCTGGATCAAGGGGTTGAGGTCTCCAGGGGATTTGAACGTGCTGATGAAGCGCGGTTTTCGTTGCTTCGGGGAAAGGATTTTCAATTACAAACACGCGGACAATTAAGCTGCAAATACTTCTGCGACAGCCCTGGCGCAACCCGGAAGGCATTGAACAGCTTCGTCAACGTGCCAAAGCGATGGGAATTAAGCCGACCGCTGAAGGGCGCACCACGATTTCTGCGGAGATAACCAAAGACGCCTTCGACAAGGTTTTTGCTACCGCAGTGCAGGAAGTAGCTCCCCGACCTCCGGGCGACAAAGACTTCGGCCGATCCGGTGGAAACGTTAGCGGTGATTTACCCATTCCGGAACCGCTTCAAGAGTACGTCGAGAGCATCACCGTCGCGTCTCCTTACCTTCGCATGTAAGGCCGCGTCGGATTAATTCATACTCAACGCGAGCGCAGATGCTGCTTGCAGCATCCGAAACTCACTCTAGCTAAACTCACTCTATGCAAAGGAAACCCCACTATGAAACTCGTTCAAGCTATTCACAAGACCGAGCGTGCCAAAACAAATACTAAACCCTCCGAAGAACTCACCATTGCGATCACCTTCCGTCCCGCCCAGGATGGCCTCGGGCCTACCAAGCTGGCGGCTCGACTGTCATCCGCTAGTGTGTCTGCGATGCGTCCTGATTCGCTGGATATGGACAGGGCGCTCTATGATCTTCATCAGCGCGGCTTTGTTGTATCGGAGAAAGGGAAGCTCACAGCCTCTGTTCGCTGCAGCCGCCAGCTCTATGAAAAAGTATTTGGAACCAAGCTAAAAGTGTTTCGCCTCGATCAGACGCAGGAGTCGAGCAGTCGGGCGTTTTACTATCCGCCAGCCAATGCTCGTTGGAAACCCGATCCTACCGTCATGAGTTTGATAGATGATGCCTACATTCAGTGGCCTCACATTTTCATGGCTGCCACTAAGAAACCAAAGAAGAAGGCGGAGCAGCCTTCACCAACGCCTCCCGAAGTCAGCTACTTTCACTTGCGAGTGCCGAATGATGTGCCCCGACTGCTCAACGCAGCCCCGGTGCATGCAGCCGGGACAACCGGCCGGGGAGTCCGAGTTGTCATGATCGACAGCGGCTTTGGACATTCGCATCCATATTTCAAAGCGCACAACTACAATTCCGCTGTCGTCCTCGCTGCGGGCGCGACAAACAATAAGACCGACAAGAATGGTCACGGTACCGGAGAATCGGCTAACATCTTCGCCGTGGCTCCCGGGGCCACATTCATCGGTATCAAGCTGGACAATGACAACAATCTGAGCGGCGGCGCAAGCATACTCGAGGGCTTTCAGGAGGCTCTCAAGCACAAACCACAAGTCATCTCGGTCAGCCTGGGTTATGACCTTTGCGAGTCAGATCCAGTTACGGGTCAACGAACTAGCAACAAGCATCTGACGCAACTGCCAAATGGTTTGAAGGCACTGGAAGCTGAGATTCAGGCAGCCGTGGCAAGCGGGATAGTCGTAGTATTCTCGGCTGGAAACGGTCATGTTTCGTTTCCCGGAATGATGCCGGAAGTGATCTCTGCGGGCGGTGTCTTCGTAGACAAAAACGGCAACCTCAAGGCCTCAGATTATGCCAGCGCTTTTGCCAGCCAAATCTATTCTGGTCGCAAGGTACCGGATTTCTGCGGACTTGTTGGCATGCAGCCTCACGCTGATTACATCATGCTGCCCATCCCGTCTGGCTGCGAAATTGATCTCGATAATTCTGCCCACGATGAAACCACTACCTCTGATGGTTGGGGCGTCTTCAGCGGCACTTCAGCCGCTGCCCCGCAGTTGGCCGGCGTGTGCGCTTTGCTTCTCGAGAAGAACCAGGGTCTGACGCCAAGCGACGTCAAAGCGATACTGAAACGATCCTGCAGGGACGTTGTAAAAGGTTCGGCAAATAACGCCAGCAATGGTGGTCATGCTGCGTTGAAGGCTGGCCCTGGCGAGGACGGCGCAACCGGCGCCGGTTTGGTCGACGCCTTCGCCGCCTTTCAGCAAGCCTAGGTTCTAGAGTCGCAACAACGAACTGAAAAAAATGGTCTTACACAACTTGAAATGAGGAGGAACTCACCCCATGCCGAAATCAACCAAGAAGAAAAACGGTCCTCAACCAGCCGACCTTGCTTTGGCCAGCCTCCCAGAGTTTTCGCCCCGGGCGGGCTTGCCGGCGAAAGACTCCATTATCAGCGTGACCACTCCGACGCCGGCGGCATCGTTGACGATGGCCGGCGCAGTCGTCGCTGGTCCCAGGTACCGCATCATTCACACCAGCGAGATGGACGAGTATGAAGAAGGCGCGATCTCGCCGGCACACCTTGCCGCGGCGCTCGCAGCCGCCCCGACCGGGGATAGCTTCAAGGGCACACAACGGAAAGCGGCTAAACTGTCCATTTCCACGGCGAAAACCGAGAACTTTAAGGACCTTAAAAATCTCATCCATTCCCTCGCGCCCGAAACTGATATGACTGGCCATACGCCAGCGATCAGCAAGGCTTCAACATCGAACCGCGTGCAGGAAGAGAAGCGAAACGTGCATGTCAAGGCATTTATCTACGCGGCAAGCCGCGAGGCCGATAACGATTTCCATCTGATTATCGGTCGCGACCCTCAAGCTTCGCCGGAGATGTACATGACGATGGAGCTTTCCGGGTTACCGCCTAAGACCAGCCCGTCATTCAACAAACTGAAGGCCGCGCGTGACGCGTTCAAGAAATTTTACGATGACAATCTGGGTGGTAGCCTCCCGGGTTTGAAGTATGATTTCCCCGATCCTCCGATTCCGGTGGACATTGAAGGGTCGTTATTCTTTGACATAACCCACGCCGCCGGTTCGCGCCCGGGACCCAAGAGCTTGAAGAGTCGCATGCCGGTTATATGGGAAGTACATCCGATAACGAAGATGGTGTTCAAGTCCTGAGGCTGTTCGGTGGTTAACTGAGGGTTCCATGCCGCGCGCAAAAAGTAAAAAGAAGAGCGGGCCGCCGGCTCGTAAGAAAGCTCTGGATATCCCGCCCTTGAATCCCCTGCGGGCGGGGATGCCGGCGCTGGACTCTATAACCGGCGTGGAGGAATTCAGCAAAGGTAAGCAGGTGTACCGCATCATCCACACCAACGAGGTTGACGAGTACGAGGAACGGCCACCGCCCGCCAGGCGAAAGAAGCGGTGATTCGTAACGCACCCGCATGACGAAAAGCCAGACACTCCCGAGCGCACTGCGTGGTTGAACCAGGAACATGTTTTAATCTATCCGCTCGTGCGCTCCACTTTTCAACGGCATGCTATCAGAACTGAACAAAACAATTCAGAGACTCTGGATCGCACTTCAGTTTGAACAAACACTATCTCGTTTGCAGTGGAGATAAACAGTGAAAACTATCCTGCTCTTGTCGCTGCTCCTGATCTTTTTTCAAAATCAGAGTCCGGCTATCTCCTATGAAGGTTCTCCGGTCACCGTGCTCAGCTTCAAGTGGTTCAACGATCGACAGTCGATCGCAGTGGATTCGGGCGGCAGCCGCCCGGCTGCGGCGATGATACCGGCCAACAAGAACTTCGAAAAAAATCGCAGGGCCAACACTTCGCCAGGAGAAAGAGATCCAAATCTCGATACGATCGACGGGCGTAGTGCAGCATTGGAAAAGGCGGTGCAGGAATCGCGCGTGCCCAAACCCGTGGAAGGCTTTGCTTACCGAGCCAAAATTCACAACGCGAGCTCGAAACTTATTGAAATCGTGTTTTGGGAATATCAGTTAAAAGAGTCCGCGGATTCGACGAGTATGTTGCGCCGGCAGTTTCTTTGCGGCGTCTCGATAAAGCCCGAGAGAGACAAGGAATTACAGGCCTTCAGTTTGTCTGGCCCGCACGACGTGATCAGCGTCGACACTCTGTCCAAAAAGAACCCGGTAGAAGAGAAGGTTGTCATAAATCGCGTGGAATACGCGGATGGCTCAATCTGGCAGCGAAAGGAATGGAGTTTTGGAGAGGTAAGGCTAGGCTACGCGCGCGCTATGGCTACGCCGTGGAGCACAGAGATGTGCAGAGGACTTTAATGGATTTCAGTACGACGCTTCAGACTTGTCAGAACCGGAAGCGGTAGCGACCGGCCGAGGCTCAACTAGAAACGTCGAGCACCAAGAGCGGTAGCGACCGGCTTACTTGAATTGAGTGTCTGGCCGGTCGCTACCGCTTCCGGTTCTGATAAGACTTTCAGCCTGCCAAGTTGGCTGTCTCAACCGAAACCGGAATAAGGTTCACCACCGCAAAAACTCGCCGCTGCTGCCGCATCCCTGAAGCGTTTCCGCCGAACCCTCAATTTTGCGAAGCGCACGTCACGCCTGGTATTCAAAGCGAGCGACGTCTGACTCACCGAGGATCACCGTGTCTCCGGCATTCAATGTGGCTTCGCTGACGCGCTCCGACTTCGGATCGTTTACAAAAGTTCCGTTGCGCGAATCCTGATCCACAATTGTCACCAGCCCGTCCTTCACTCCGATCCAGAGATGGCGTTTTGAGATGCGCGGGTCAGCCACCACGATTTGCGAAAGAGTGCTTTCACGACCGATGTATGAACCTTCAGGCTTAACTTCAAATTCCTGGCCCGCCAAAACACCGGAGACAAACCTTATCGTGCCATAGCTGATAGTCACCGTGCTCTCTCGATTAATAGCGACCGTGCGCGAGGGATCAAAGTCCACCGAACCGGAGTCAGCGGCTGGTGCTGGAGCAGCTTCAGAAACACCGGCTCTAATCTCTTCTATCGGCGTCGGCGGTTCAAATATGGGTGGCGGTGCATCAACCGCGGCAACGAGTTCCGGTGCCGCGGCCGCAGGCTCCTGCGAATAAGAAGCAACAGGTTCGGACGGAGAGTATCCGCTCGATGGGGACACTGCCGCCGCCGCACGCGCTTTGCTTCGTTTGCGCATAACGAAAAAGATCGTCAAACCGACACCGACAATTACGACGATAAAAACCAGGAGGAATAAGACAACACCGATAATAATCCATATAGTATTGTCAGAGGCGGTTTCCTGAAATGCGAGCGCTACGAGACTGTGGTTCATTGGTTGATGCTCCTTGGCAGAGAATAACGAGCTATTGTTCAGTCCGGGAATTTTAGCCTAAAACCGGTTGTCAATTGATAAATCTCGACCGTCGGTTTTGCGGTCCTCGCGTGTTAAGTTAGATCGAGCTTCTAGTGGAATTCCAAGGGAATGTCAATGCGCGGCGGTCAGGCCCTGCGCCCAAATTCACGCTTAGCATCTCTCTACGTCATAGATGTTATACTGCTCGCCGTATTAAGAGTTTCTCGCGATCATCCGGTTTCAGGAGCCAGCTATGTCAGACACAACGCGGTTCACGATAATCTGTCCTTGCTGCGAGGCGACGCTGACGATCGATTCGCACACCGGTGCGCTTATTTCCCATGAGGAGAAGAGCAAGCCGCTGGCCTCGTTTGACGAGATGGTAAAAGGACTGGATAAACAGAAACAGGTGCGCGAGCAGATTTTCGCTCAGGAGCTGAGCTCGATGAAGGATCGCGACCGCATTCTCGAAGAGAAGTTTCAAGAGGCAATGAAGCGAGCGGACAAAGATAAAGACAAACCGTATCGGAATCCGCTGGACATGGATTGACAATTATTAAGCCAGGGCTGAAACCAAAACCCGCCACCCCCTCGTAATAGAGCCTGCAAGCAACAGCAACGATGGAGTTGATCATCGTACGCCGGGATCAAAACCAGACTTCCCAACCATTTTTCTGGAGTAATCTATGAAGCAGCGAAAACTCAGAGCTTTGTTGACACTCTTAGCGGCTCTACTCATCTCGCCGGTATTCACGAGAGACTCAAGCGCCCAGGTCTCCATGCCCCGGATTAATTTTCAGGAGAAAACTCTTCCCAACGGCCTGCGTGTGCTGAGCGCCGTGGATCATTCAAGTCCGACTGTCGCCATTCAGGTTTGGTATCACGTGGGTTCGAAAGACGACCCTGGCGGGCGCAGCGGCTTCGCTCATCTTTTCGAACACATCATGTTCAAGGCTACCAGGAACATGAAGTCGGAGATGATGGATCGTTTGACGGAGGACGTGGGCGGCTTCAATAACGCCTTCACCAATCCCGACGTTACCGTTTACTACGAGGTGGTGCCATCAAATTATTTGGAAACGTTGTTGTGGGCTGAGGCCGACAGGCTTTCAGGTCTGACCGTTGACGAGCCAAATTTTAAGTCTGAACGAAGCGTCGTCGAAGAAGAGTATCGCCAGAGTTATCTCGCGCCGCCTTACGGAATGTTGGAATACTTGATCGAGTCGCAATCTTTCACTACTCATCCTTACAAGCGCCCGACGATCGGCAGCATCGAAGATCTTGACGCTGCATCGCTCGAAAATGTTCGAGCGTTTCACGAAACATACTATCGTCCGGATAATGCCACGCTCGTTGTTGTCGGCGACTTCGATCCGAAACAGCTTGACGCCTGGGTGGCAAAGTATTTGGCGCCGATTCCCAAACCAGCGATTGCGCTGCCGCGCGTCAACATAAAAGAGCCGGAGCGCACGGCGGAACGCCGGATCATTCATTACGCCGCCAACGTTCCGCTCCCGGCAATAGCTCTTTCCTACTTAACCCCAGCGGAGAAGAGTCCCGATGCCGAGCCGTTGCAAGTGGCGGCGACGATTCTGGCGCAAGGTGAATCGTCTCGCCTGTATCGATCTCTGATTTACGACCAGCAAGTGGCGCAAAGCGCGGATGCGACCCCAGACCTTCGCGAGGACGCCAGCGTGTTTTATTTCAACGTTGTCTTGGCGAGCGGCAAGAAGCCGGAGGACGTCGAGCAAGCTCTGTTGTCGGAAATCAAAAAGGTTCAGGATGCGCCAGTCAGTGCGGCGGAACTCGACAAGGCCAAAAATCAGCTCGTCACCAACGAGCTGCGGCAACGCGAAACAAGCAACGGCAAAGCGTTGGCGCTTGGCTCATCCGCCGTTCTTCTCGGCGATCCGAATCGCGTGAACACCGATCTGGCCAGACTCCAGGCAGTCACGGCCGCCGACGTGCAACGTGTGATGAAGAGGTATTTCACTCCTGCCAATCGGTTGGTCATTTATTACCTGCCTGAAGCGGCGAAACCAGCCGCGACAAGTTCAACTGACCATAAGAGCCGCGAGCAGCGCGCGTTGAGAGTGCAGACGACGTTGGGACAGAAGGGAGGGCAGGCAAGATGAAAAGCCTCAACCGTTTTGCTCGCGATTTCGCGATGGTAGGATTTTCTTTAGCGCTGTTGCTCTGGTGTGTGTTTCTCCCGTCTACAGTGCCAGCGCAGACACCGCAAGCCACGCCGCCGCCGCCAGCGCAGCCGCGTTCGGTCCAGTTTCCCAAGCCCGTCGAGAAAACGTTGCCGAATGGTTTGCGCGTTATCGTTATCTACCGCGCCGGCACTCCGCTGGTTACTGCTCAATTGGTCATAAAGAACGGCGGCGAAGTTGATCCGCCCGAGCTGGCCGGTCTCGGCAACATGCTGGCTGATCTTATTACCAAGGGTACGGAAAAGCGCACGGCAACGCAGATTGCAGAAGCGATCGAGGCCCTGGGTGGTTCGCTTTATTCGTCGGCGCGTTGGGATTCTACCCGAGTGGGCGTCGATGTAATGTCTTCTAAAGTTGGTCCAGCGGTAGACATCCTCGCAGACGTCGTGAGACGGCCCACATTCAAGGCAGAGGAAATTGAGCGACTGCGACAGCAAACGCTCGACGACCTGACAGTTGAACTTGGGGAACCCGGCTCGATCGCGCGCTATGTTGCCGCGCGCGTAATTTTTGGCGACGCGCCCTACGGTCAACCACTCGCCGGTACTCCGGAATCGATCGCGCGCATCGATCGCAATGATTTCTTGAAATATCACGCCAGGTGGTATCGACCGGATAACGCCATCCTGGTTTTGGGAGGCGACATCAAAGCCAAGAGCGCGTTCGCGCTCGCGCAGCAGTATTTTGGAGACTGGAAGAAGCCTGCTGAACCGCTGCCAACATTGCCGGCGTCCAAGCCGGTAACTTCCACACAACCGCGCGTGATAGTTGTTGATAAACCAGACGCCGGCCAGGCAGCCGTGCTCGTCGCGCGCACCGGGATTCATCGCAACGACCCTGATTATTTTCGCGGTCTGGTTGCCAACTCGGTTCTCAGCGGCTACTCCGGCCGTTTGAATCAGGAGATTCGAATCAAACGCGGGCTCAGTTATGGCGCCGGCAGTCAGCTCGATACGCGCCGCAACGTAGGACCCTTCATAGCTTCGGCTCAAACGAAGAATCAGTCGGCCGTGCAGGTGGCGGCGTTGTTGTTGGGCGAGGTTAGCCGGCTCGCCACTGCCCCGGTTCCCGATATAGAGCTGAATCCGCGCAAAGCAGTTGTCATCGGAAATTTTGCGCGCAATCTGGAGACGAATGCCGGCCTTGTCTCACAAGTCGCAACCCTGGCGGTATACGGCATTAGCTTCGATGAGATCAATCGTTACATCGGCAACGTGCAGACCATTACGGCCAGCGACGTACAACGGTTTGCCGGCTCACGTCTCGATGCGAAGGCGACTAGTATTGTGATTGTGGGAAATGCGAAAGAGTTCCTGGCGGAACTGCGCAAGCAGTACTCACAAGTTGAAGTGATACCGATGACGGAGCTGGATTTGAATACTGCGCTGCTTAGGAAGAAGCAACAAACGAACTAACTGCGGCTTTGCCGCCGCACAGTGCGGTAAGGCTCTGCCTTACCGTTAAGTCTTTAGAATTGACTGGAGGCTACGCCTCCGATTCATGAGGCGCAGCCTCAAAAAGAATAAAGAGGAATATCGGAAAGGCGGAGCCTTTCCGCACTGTGCGGCGGCAGAGCCGCGGTGGTTGATTGAGTGGCACATCGGAGAGCTGAGCCTTTCCGCACTGTGCTGCAGAGCTGCAAAACGGATCCCTGCCTAATCGTCTCGCTACTGTTCACGAACCCGCGTTATACTGCCTCTCCCAAGACCAATGCATCCCAACCTCCGCACATTTCTCGATCTGCTAACCCGAGAAAACGAGATTACAACCATCGACGCTGAAGTCGATCCGTATCTCGAGGCGGCCGAAATTCACCGGCGCGTCATCGATCGCGGCGGCCCGGCATTGCTGTTCAAACGCGTGAAAGGAAGCCGCTACCCGGTCGTGACCAATCTTTTTGGAACGAAGCGGCGCATTGAGCTTGCCTTTGGTCCGAAACCTGAAGCAATCGTGCGCGAGTTGGTTCAGGTTGCCGAATCGCTGCTACCGCCAAGGCCTGCTGAGTTATGGAAGCATCGTTCGCTCGCACGCGAGGTCTTAAAGCTGGGAACAAAAAACACCAGTCGTTCTCCGGTTACGCAGGTGCGCGATCAACCCGCGCGACTTGATGAGTTGCCGGTGCTGACGACCTGGCAGGAAGACGGTGGGCCGTTTATTACCCTGCCGCTGGTCTATACGGAGAACCCGGTAACTAAGAAACACAACCTCGGCATCTATCGCATGCAGGTCTACGACGCGCAAACGACGGGACTGCACTGGCAGATTCAGAAGGGCGGCGGCTTTCACTACAAGGAAGCCGAGCGGTTGGGACAGTCGCTGCCGGTGACCGTATTTCTCGGTGGCCCGCCCGCGTTGATTCTCGCCGCCATCGCGCCATTGCCTGAGGACGTTCCTGAGCTTGTGCTGGCTTCTTTACTGGCGGGCGAAAAGTTGAAGATGGCTAAGAACCCGCTCGATGGAGGTCATCGATTGGCGGCGGAAGCGGAGTTTGCGTTGGTTGGGAAAGCGTGCCCGGGTAAACGTCGTCCGGAAGGACCATTCGGCGATCACTACGGTTACTATTCCCTGCAACACGAGTATCCCGTGTTTGAAGTTGATGCGGTCTTTCATCGTCGAGACGCGATCTACCCGGCAACTGTGGTTGGCAAGCCACGCCAGGAGGATTTCTTCATTGGAGACTATTTGCAGCAGTTGCTGTCGCCGTTGTTCCCGCTGGTGATGCCGGGCGTCCGCGATCTTTGGACCTACGGCGAAACAGGATTCCATTCGCTGTGCGCGGCGGTAGTTCGGGAACGTTACGGAAGAGAAGCGCTTGTCTCAGGCTTCCGCATTCTTGGCGAAGGACAGCTTTCGTTGACGAAGTTTTTGCTACTCACTGACACGCCGCAAAACCTTCATGATTTTCCTCGATTGCTGGAACATGTGCTCGCGCGTTTTGATCCGCAAACGGATCTCTTCATCTTTGCAAACGTGTCGATGGATACGCTTGATTACACCAGCGGCAAAGTGAACGAAGGCAGCAAAGCGATCATGCTGGGTTTGGGCGATGCTAGGCGTGAGTTGCCACGCGAATATCGCGGAGATTTGCCGCCAGGTGTTTCATTGGTGGAAGTGTTCTGTGGCGGTTGTCTGGTAGTGCAGGGAAGTGGGTATGCAGAAGATCCTGAGCAGGCGGCGCGGCTGGCAAAAGACCCGGCGGTGGCTGACTGGCCGCTCGTGGTACTGCACGACGACGCGAGCGTGACTCGCTCAACGAAGGATTTCCTCTGGTCAACGTGGACGCGCTTTGAACCCGCTTCTGATATTTATGCGGCCGCCACGAAAGTCGTCCGCCATCATCTCGCCTACACTGCACCGATCGTCATCGACGCCCGCACCAAGCCCGGCTTTCCCAAAGAGCTGATCGTCCGCGATGACATTGCGCAGTTGGTTGACCGTCGCTGGCGTGAGTATTTTCCGCGAGAGCTGTAGGACAGGCATTCCTGGCTGCGATCTTCGGCCCCGCCCGACGAAGATTCAGCTGGTCGGGGGAGCAAGCAGCAGATACAGTCCCATTCCAGGTATCAGCGCGCCAATGTACACAGCGATGAAAGCCAGGATCAGAAGCAGGCCTTTCGCACCCCTCGTCTTCAACAAATAATAGGGCATGATGAACGGCCACGCGATGTAGAGGAATAGTCCCA
>JBGPYG010000308.1:0-5238 GCA_041493085.1 Pyrinomonadaceae bacterium
CGACCATCTCGCGAACCCTCGCCGGCATAGAATCCGAGCAGATACTGGCTTCTCAAGTCTTCTTCGATCGCTTGAAAGACCGGACTCAGATCAATTGTCTTATTCGCCTGGAGCGCGAGCGCTGAGCTCACATTGCCGACAAGGAAATACTTGCCACCAGTTTTTTCGGCGAGTTCGCGAAAGCCCTTTGCTGGTGAACGCACTGCGAGCCGCCCATCACGCGGCTCGAAGAGCGGCAAGTGGATCACGTAAAAAGATACATGGTTTGGCATTGCCGCCTGAATTACCGAGCCCGCCTTGATCGTACTTGCGTTATCGAGTCCGTCACTAATTAATATTACGATGCGACGTTCAGAACGAATCTGGGGCAGCCCATCAAAGGCGTTAACCGCAGCGGCTGCGGCGTCGAATATTGCTGTACGCTGATTGGCCCGCGCAGGAAAGCTAAAAGCCTCACGCGCGGCGGCGGTGTCTTTGCTAAAAGGCACTACAAGCGAGGGTTTCTCAGCAAAGCGAATGACAGCGACCTGAGAAGCGTCGCCGAATCGGCCAAACAGCGCCAGCGCTGCTTCCCGCTGCTGCGAAACGATCTCGCGCAAACTACCTGATTGGTCGAGCGCGAAGACCAGGGCAACGCGATCGGCGCCGTGGTACAAAAATAATCCGGCGGTGACGTGATCCTCGTCCTTTAGGAAGAGATCGCGTTCAGTAACTGTAGTGGCGGCAGTTCCGCGTTTGTCCCTAATGCGAATGGGAAAGACGAGCAGATCCGTGCTCACCTTTACCACCTCATCGGCGTTCGTTGGTTCCTGGGCCTGAAGTTGAATTGGGGTGAGCGCGATTGACGCGAGCAGAACGCACGCCAGACGAAAGGAGCGCTGAGGAGACGCACGCAGAAATACTGCACTTCGAGTTGAAAGATTTGCTTTTGACGTTGCGGCAGGCAGGAGCATGCAGCCGTTCGGCCTAAGTGAAAAAGCGACCGAAAAGCAGAATACTCAGAATCACTATTATTGTGATTACGATGATCTTAACCAGACTCATAACTAATCCCTCAAAGTTAGGACGAAAACAAAGGGACGTGAACAGGCTGTATTCTAAAATCGCCGTGGCAAAGTGTCAATGAAGGGAAGCGGAACTCGACTGGGCTGGCCGGTCAAGTTCCGCTTTAATCTGCTTCATCAGAGCCACACGCCTGCCGACGCGGGCAGGTTCCCTTATTTAAATCTCAGCCCCACGCGAGCAAACGCGCCGTGCGGCCTGACTAATTCTAAATCTCGTTTTCTGTTCACTTTTTTGCGGGTTATGTTAGAGTCCTGAGCAGCAGTATAAGGATGCGTACCAGCATGTCAAACAGGTTTCTGGCCCACTTCAGCCGAACAAAACCGAGCCAAAGTGGCCCGTTGTGTTGAATCCGTGCTTGCAGTTTTCTAAAGCAAAAACTTGCCGAGTAGCGGCGCGGGTGCCCCTTCTCGCGGTTTGCGGACTGCTAATTCTTGCCGCCTCTTCACCCGCTAATGCGCAAACTCTTCAGGCGCGAATCAGCGTGATCTCCGTCGCGCCCGCCAGGATCAGGATTGACGCAGAATTCCCCGACGCAACCGATGTCTTATCCTTTCGCAACACCTACGGCAGCGTGCTCGGACTGGGCGAGCGGATTGAAACGGTTGAGGCATTCAAGCCAAATCGAGAGAGTGTTCAAGTCCGAAAACTGGCGCCGGGCGAATTCCAAAGCGCCGAAAAGTCTACGCGATTCAGATACGAGGTGAACGTCGCGGAACCCGCGCGACCTGCCCAGATGTCGCATGTTTCATGGCTCAATCGAGACCACGGATTGCTAATGCTGGCGGATTTGTTGCCGCAATCGATGAAGGATCAGGCGAGTTTCTCAGCAGCGCTAATCGATTTTGACGCTCCGACGAGCTGGACCGTCGCAGCCAACGTAAAGCAGGAAGGCTCTCGGTTTTTGACAGATGATCCGGAGAACGCCGTATTTCTGATTGGGCCTGCGGTGCAAGAAAAGAGTCAGCAGTTTGCCGCGAACCAGTTCTCAATAATTACTTCCGGCAAGTGGCCCTTCTCGGATAACGACGCGATAAAGATTGTGCGACAGATAATCGGCGAGTATTCGCGAGTTACTCGGCTTGATCTGAAACGGAACGCAGTTCTCATGCTGTTGCCTTATCCGGGAGAAGCGGGCCCTGAGAGTTGGAGCGCCGAGACGAGGGGCAACGATGTTGTTTTGCTACTAGGTCGGAAAGCGAGCGGTAAGAAAGTTTTGGCGCGGCTTGGCACTGTGCTCAGCCATGAACTCTTTCACTTGTGGGTGCCAAACTCCTTGAGGCTTATCGGCGCCTACGATTGGTTTTTTGAGGGCTTCACTCTTTACGAGGCCTTACAAATGGATCTTCGACTTGGCTTGATCTCTTTCGACGATTACCTGGCAACGATCGCGCGAGTCTATGATTCGTATCTGTCGTCGGCCGAGCATAATCGATTGTCGTTGATTGAGGCCTCGGAACGTCGCTGGACAACGTCTTCTTCTTCGCTTGTCTACGACCAGGGAATGCTGGTGGCGTTTCTCTACGACCTGTCGCTCAGAAATCTCACTAATTGCCGGGCGTCTCTGGATGATGTGTACAGTGAGCTTTTCCGGTTGTCCGCTACAGGACAGGGAAACGCGAACGAGACTATAATTAAGGTCCTAAGTGAACGCGAAGCGCTCGGATCGTTTGCCAGGGATCATATTGAGAGTGCCGGCAAGATCGATCTGGATTCAGTTGTCTCGGCATATGGAATTCAAGTGCAGCCGGGAACCCTCGGAGCGAACGGGACCAAGCTGGTCGTAGGCCGTGACCTGAGTAAAGAGCAACGAAAATTTCTCGGTTGCATTGGCTATCGAAAATAGTTCATCTGCTAAGTTTTGAGTTAATGATGGCTCCTACTAATCTTAAAATAAAGCGTGCTTTTAGCAAGAGTCTCCTAATCATTATGGCTCTGGTCCTGGCTCAGGGTTGTAAAACGCTCGCGAAGCAAGACGACACCGGTGTGGTCGTAGCACGTCGCGCGCAAATCCGGAGTTCGACGGCAGTAGTTGCGGCTGATCTGTTGGAAGTAAACCGTGGAGATGTCGTGGACATTCTGGACTTCCAGGATATACAGGACCCAACGGACAATTCCAAGAAAGAGCGATGGCTACGCGTGCAAGCTCACGATGAAGACAGCACTGAGGGCTGGATTGAGTCGCGGAATGTCATGCCAGATGAAGTTCTTCAGGCCGCCAAGAAACTCGCTGAGGAAGACAAGGGCATTCCGGCTCAAGCGACGGGCCAGCTTCGCGCCAGCTCAAACCTTCGGCTCAGTCCCGATCGCAGTGGCAACGAAAACATAATGATGCGGCTGGATAGCGGCTCGAGCTTTGAGATTGTTGGTTGGAAGCGAGTGCCAAAACCGAAGTCTTCAGAGGCCATTGAAAGCGACATCGCGCCAAAGGCCGGAAGCGCCCAGCCGGCAAATAGTCGCGGGAATAAGGACACTCAGGAAGATAACGAACCGGAAGAAACTAACGAGCTTTGGTATAAGGTTCGTTTGCCGCCTTCGAATTCACCCGCGCCTGCCGGCTGGATTTATGGCAAACAGGTTGAATTGAAAGTGCCGAGCGATATCATCTTTTACCGCACGGGTCGTGAATTTGTGGCGTGGCAAAGACTCGACGGGGAACCTGCTGAGGCGGAGGGGTCCAAGACGAAAGACGCCGCGAAAGAAGCTAAGCCAGGAAGTTGGGTGATTCTCGAAAAGAGCAGTTCTAACCAACCCCACAACATAGGTGAGCCCGACTTCGATCGCATTTACGTTCTTGGTTACGACAAGCGCGATCAGGAACACTATACGGCCTATCGCAGTCCTGACTTGAAGGGATTCCTGCCATGCCGGGTTGAAGGCAGACCTGACAACAAGACATTCACTATTCGAGTTCAGGGTGAAAACGGACAAGTAAGCGACGTTCAATACGGAATTTATAAGGATGCGAGAGGGTACTTGAAAGTCAGTGCGCCAAATATTGCAGGTAAGGATAAGAAGAAGTAGTTGACCGCCCGGCGCGCCGCTGTTGGAGCGCTTTTTGCAGTAAGATGAACCAGGTGATGACATCGCAGCGTCCTACGATCATTGGCGTAGGTGGGTTCACTTCCGAAGTCGGCAAGACTACCTTGCTGTGCGATCTGTTGCGGGCCTTCCCTGAATGGGAAGCAATCAAGACGACCCGAGGCCACTATCGTTCCTGCGGAAAAGATCCGCAGGCGTGTTGTGTCAGTCATCTGCTCGAAGACGAGCCAGTGATTCGATCGGGGCGGGAACTAACCTATGCTTCCGGGAAAGACACCGGACGCTACTGGGACTCGGGTGCAGCCAACGTGCATTGGCTCATCGCGACAGATGGACAGATTGGAGATGGCATTAAGGAAGCGCTTGGTCGCGTCCATGCCAGCGGAGTTTTTATTGAGGGCAACAGCTTCACGAAATTCATCGAGCCCGATTACTTTGTCATGGCGGTACGTCCAAATGATATGAGAATCAAGAGTACGGCCAGAGAAGCACTGAAACGAGTTTCGGCTTTTTACGTTTCTGGTGACGCGGGAGTCGATGACAAAGAGTCCCTCAAAGCATTCTTAGCGAAAGCCAACTCAGGAATTATAGCGAGTGAGCCGCGGGTTTTTGCGCAGGCCGAACTGGGTCAGCTAATCGTTGCCATACGTGAGTTAAGTTCTTCAGGCGCGGCACAATTTCAGGCAAACCCACAGAAGCAAGCACGCATCCCAAGCGTCCCCTAAATGTGAGGAAACCCCCAGGCGACGGTATGGTGAGACCGCCGTAGTTTCTGCGTTTGGGCCTAACAGAAAGAAACTCCTACAAAGGTTGGAAGTCGGCTTGACAGAGCGGAGTTCGTAGGTTAAAGTCCTCGTTTGCTTGGGGCGAAGTTTTTACGTCTGTAAGGCAAATCCAAAGACAATTTGGAATCGATGTTTGAAAACTAGATAGAGCGTGTCCATATCAATGACCTTTGGGAGTCAACACGTCGAGCGATAAAGCTCGCGTGCAAAACTCTTAAGAAGAGTCATTATCGGATACAACCAGTATCGATAATGTTCCAGAGAACAAATTCTAACGAGAGTTTGATCCTGGCTCAGAATCAACGCTGGCGGCGTGCCTCAGACATGCAAGTCGAACGCGAAAGTTTCC
>JBGPYG010000227.1:0-6486 GCA_041493085.1 Pyrinomonadaceae bacterium
AGGGTGAAGCGAATTCGAGAGCAAGTCGCTTCCCTGCCCCACCTCGCGCTTGCCGGGAATGCTTACTCCGGACTCGGAATCCCGGATTGTATTCGCAGCGGTGAGGCTGCTGCTTCCGACCTGATTGACACACTGTGAGCGAGCGCCTGGCCCACCATTGACTAGCTGCGTTGATTGGAATAGAACCTTACCACCTCGTGAACATCCCCTCGCAAAGGAGTCGTACCATGTCAGACGAGCAACCCACCGAGCACCTTTCAAACATTGAGAAAGAGCAACTATTGCGACAGATGAATGATGAGTGGGTGAAGGCGCTGGTTCGGCGTGACGGCGAAACTCTGGAGCGTATTCTGGCCGAGGATTTCTTCTTTGCTTACCCGCTGGAAGGTGACGACAAAACGCAGTTCATTTCTGATGTCACTTCAGGCGACCTCATAGTTGAGCACATCACTCGCCACCAACTGAACGTGCGGGTTTTTGGCAGCACTGCTGTACTGACGGCCCGTGACTCAGCGAAGTGGATCTACCGAGGCCGGGATCTGGAAGGCCAATACAAGGTCATTCAGGTTTATGCCGAACGTGACAATCGCTGGCAATTGGTTGCGGTGCAAGTCTGTCCGATGGCTTGACAGTCTGGAGTCTCGAGTCTGGAGTGCAGAGTCCAGAGTCTATAGTCCGCTTACTCTGGACATAAGAGAGAATCACCTAAACAAACCGCTTATTGATCATGAGAAGGGAGCCGACAAGGGCAACGTTTAGGAAATTCGAGGATATTAAGGCTTGGCCAAAAGCGCGACGACTCACGAGCAAGATCTACAACGTCACAGGTTCCGCAAGATTTGCACAAGATTTTGGACTTCGAAATCAGATCCAGCGAGCGTGTCCGTGATGGCAAATATCGCTGAGGGATATGGCCGTCATTCCGACAAGGAGTTTGCGAACTTCTTGAGCATTGCGCATGCTTCGGTGTCAGAGGTGCAATCTCACTTATACGTTGCTCTCGATCTAAGTTACATCTCAGCCGAGGCTTTTGAGAGCCTGTATGACTTGCTTGAGGAGATCGGAAGGATGACTTTCGTGTTGGCGGCTCACCTGAGGAAAGCTACCAGAAGCGGGTCGTTATGATTTCACTCCAGACTCTAGACTGTCGACTCGAGACTCTAGACTCATTTTTTCGCCAGCGATTCAATCCACGCCGCATTGGTTTCCATTAAGGGACGAAACGCTTCGCGGGGCACCGTCGTTTCGATATGCATGTTGTCATCAGTGTTGATAACTGCGCCAGCAACTGCCGGCCCCAGTTGCCTCTCATCGCACACGTACCACGCTCTCACGTCCGCTTCGCTTTTGATGTTCACGCGCGCGAGCTCTGCCGAGATTCCTGGATCGCTGATTCGTTCCTTTATTCGATCCAGAGTCAAAGGAGTCCGGCTGCCAACCAGAATCAGGTCTTTTCCTTTCCACGCGCCCTGCACCCGAAAGACGAACACGTGGGGATAGACCTCATGAAAAGTTGCCAGGATGGAGCGCAAGCTATCGGTTGAGAGCTGGTATATCTGTAGCCACTGAACAAAGATGCCGTCGTCACTGAGCCGGTCGCGACCCAGTTGGAAAAACTCGCGTGTAAAGAGATTGGCGACGCCGGGCACCCAGGGATGGCTCGGCTCGCTGACGATCATGTCGTAGCGCTTGGGGGTGACGCGCAAGTAAGTTCTCGCGTCATCAATTATCAGGTGCAGGCGCGGATCTTTTAGCGGACGATTGTTCACGTGCTCGAAAAACCGCGAGCCGTTTACTGTAGCTGGTTCAAGTTCCACGCATTCGAGTGACTGAATCGGAGACTGTAGCATCGTGCCCGCAGTCACTCCGGTCGCATAACCCACTACCAGAGCATTCTTAATGTTCGGCGCCAGGAGCAACGGCGTCTGTCCCAACATAATCTGCGTGGCCATGTCTTCGCGATCCGAGGCGTTCGTGCGACCGTTGATGGCCATCGAAGTTATGTCCCAATCCTTGCGCACTGAAACCGTCGAGGTAGGACCTTCTTCATACATCAGCAGCTCGTGTATCTCCGGACCACGTTGCTGGACCGATCCATCGTCAACGCCTCCGCGCGACTTTGCCAACACACGCACCAGACTGTCGTAGGCTCCAACGGAGAGATCTGCCAAATTCATTCGCGGAGCGGCCAAAAATAACAGCACGATTAGAACCAAAGCGACGCCGGCGGCAAGACCCCGCTGAAGATCGCGCTGCGGAGCATTAACTTTGGGTTGGTAGGCCAAGCCGGCGAGGATGATGCAGAGGGCGGCTGCGAAAAGGATTGTGAAGCGCGTGTTGATTTTGGGAATCAAAACAAACCCGGCGCCAAACGCGCCCACAATCGCGCCAATCGTATTCACAGCGTAACTACGGCCGACGAGTTGTACTGACAGATTTTTGGATTTAGTTCCCGCCCAAACGAGCACGAGCGGCATAACCATCCCCATCAGGAATGCCGGAATAAGAATCAACAGAGCGACTGACACGATCTGTAGCATGAGCAGTCCGCCCCAACTGCTAATGTGCAGACGAATACCGGCGGCAAGCAGCATTACCGGGATTTTGTTTGCTATGTACAGGCTGATAAAAAGACTAACAGCAGTAACCAGCTCGACTCTGAGCACAGTCTCTCGCAGTTTTCCTTCGAGGTTTTTGCGCGCGATCACGTAGGCTCCGCCCGATAAGCCCAGGAGGAAAAGCGCGACGACGATGCTGAAGGCGTAGGTACTCGAGCCGATGATCATCGTCAGCATTCGCGTCCACGCGACCTGCGTGCTGATGGTTACGAATCCGGAAATGAAGGCGCAAAACATCCAGAACTTTCCGTCGCTAAGATTGTTGTCCGACTGGGCTGCTTCGACGTTTTCACTGGGACCGCGGGCGTCTCGCCCGCTTTCGTCGAATGCCACATCACCCGGTCTGTCAGAATCAATCGCGCCTTGAGTGAACTCGTCGCTTGAGGCGGGCGAGACGCCCGCGGTCCCAGTGAATGCAGTTTCAATTCTGCGATCAGCGAGTATGGTAACAATGCCGATTATGATGTTGATGACTGCGGCGGTATAGATCGTGGCGCGAACCCCGAAGGTTGGTAACAACAAGAACCCTGCGATGAGGCTGCCGCAGATTGCGCCGGCAAGATTGCGTGTGTAGAGCTTCGTTACCGACGTTGAAGTTGGACCGGAAGATCGCACCAACGCGGCTGATAGTAGCGGCAGCGTGGCGCCCATCAGCGTCGTGGGCACAAGCAGCATCACGCAGGAAAGCAGGAAGCGCCACAGACTAAAAACAAAGAAGCCCGGATGGAAGTGCTGCCAGATGATGGCGTAGAGATTGTCGACCACGCTAAATAGAAGCGGCACGGCAAGCGCGTAAAGCGCAATGCCAATTTCAAGCAGGCCATAGGCGCGCACGGGCCGCCTCACTCCGGCTCCTTTTCGTCCGGCCAACGCGCTGCCCAGCGCCAGCCCGCCCATGAAGGCGGCCAGGACTGTACTCACTGCCAACGTGGTCGCTCCGAAAACGAGGCCAAGCATTCGGGCCCAGAGCACTTCATAAATCAACCCGGTGGCGCCGGACAGAAAAAAGCAAGCGGCCACAAGTCTGAAGGTCCTCGACGAATAACTATGGGTTGGGGCGGATTGGTTGTCGGAAACGAGCGTTGGCGTCAAGTGGTTATCCTCGTAACAGATTTGCATCGAAAGGCCGGGAGGGGACAGGCAAGGTCTTAACTATAGCATCAATTTCATAGCTGAAGGGAAAACCGCTTTTTCGGCAACCCGGCAGTTTGAGCTGTGACTCAAGCTCTTTACTGGGACCGCGGGCGTCTCGCCCGCATGGGTTTGCATGAACACAACCTGATCTGAAATAGGAACGACGTAAGAGTGTGCAAGCTTCCCTGGTCCGAATTCGCGCCTGACGGCGCTCAGGCGGGCGAGACGCCCGCGATCCCAGTAAATGCGACACCGCTTCGCGCTCATTGCGGGCGCCCGCGATCCCAGTAAAGTCTCTCAGACGTGGATCACGTGGGACGCTCGCCAGATTCTCGCGGGGATTGAACCTAGCGGCGCGGTGGTCAGGACAATCGCATAGTCCTCGTCAAACGCATTGTCGTCCTTGACGCTGCCGGGATCGCTAACGGATGTCGTAAGTTCAGCCCCATTTTGTTTCTGCGGGGTTACCAGTGCCAGCCGACGCAGGCACGCGTAGAGATGTTTGAGTCCGCCGCCATAACGCCCCAAGTCGTCGCCAAGCATCAATCGCACTTCCGCGCGTTCGTCGATAAAGTGTCGCAAGAGTGAAGCGGCCTGGACGATGCCGGCCTCAAATCTTGACGGAAAATTTTCTCTATCAGAATCAGAGAGGTCCCGGGTGTCCAGGACAATTGTGATGCGGCGTTCGTCCTCGGCGGTGAATTCGCGCACCGTCAGATTTCGGGAGCGCGCCGTAGCTTTCCAATCGATGTGGCGCAGGTCGTCCTGCGGTTGGTAGTCGCGAAGAGAAAAGAGGTCTTGACCCACACCCCGCCTTGCTGACGCCAGGTGTCCCGCGTAGGTGGGAAGCAAGTGGAGTTCGTCGCCGATAGGTTCCGGCTTCGGGTAAACAACTATGTCCACATTGCGCGCGCGCAGCCGCCGGCGAAAGCGGAAAAACCCAAACGGGAAACGCGTCGACAATTCGAATCCGTTGATCAGCACGTGACCACGGCTGGTAAACAATTGCTCAACTCGCTGCTCCGCCGCGGCGTGATGCGGTACATAAGTGAAATAGGCCAGCGGTCGTTTGATGAACCGCTTCGCGCGACTTCTTTGGCTGGATTCGTTGGCAGATTCATTTGGCCCGCGCGCTTCCACCAGAACCGAGAATGATGGCAACACGCGTTTCGCGTTGCGCAGTGTAACGATGACCGGCGCTGCCTCACCCGCGAAAATGTGATCCGGGAAACGCGCCGACACGATCAGATCGCGCAACGAAGCGCGCGCCGCAACACCGCCCACAAACAGGGTGGAACAAAGCAGCGAGAAGATCATGAAGAGCAGGTTGTTTCCGGTATTCCAGGCCGCGAAGCCAACCACCAGCAGGATGGCCAGGAAGATTCCGCCTCCGCCTGTTACCTCGACCGGAAAATCAAAGCGATTGACTTCAAGACGTGCTGACCGCGCCAGCGGCGGGACGACGAAAATCAGCATCAGGGCCGCGCTCACCAGCGACAAAACCGCCGCTACTGCCGCGAGCGCATAGTTGTCTGTATGTCGAGCTAAAAGGGTGACGGCGGCAGCGGCCAGACCAGCGATTACGAGGAGTGTCCCCAGGATGGCGTTGCGCCACTTTGATAAGGATGAACGATGAACGATGAACGATGAAGAGGAACCCGGGAGTTGATTTTCGACGCGGTCACTCATGTTTTCGTGCGCCAATGAGTTATCTCCCGTCTCGACAATTCATCCTTCATCCTTCCGCCTTCATCCTTCCTACAGCGGCACGCTTACCGTTTTCATTATCTCTGTCAACACTGCTTCGGCCTCTTCACTGCGGCGCATCGATGAGGCGAAGCGCGTGCTGACTAGTATGCGGTGGGCAAAGACCGGGAGTACGAGACGCTTGATATCATCAGGAATGCAATAAGAACGTTCCTCAGTCAGCGCCAGCGCCTGCGCAGCGCGGAAGAGCGACAACGTTCCCCGTGGACTCACTCCCAAATCCAACATTTCCGAATCGCGGGTGGCAGCGACGATGCGCATCAGATACTCAACCAGCGCATCATCCACCGACACATCGGCGACGCTTTGCTGTAGTTCCACAATCTCGCCGGCTGTCATCACGGGACGGAGATCGTCGAGCGGATCACTGTATTCTCGATCGCGAAGAATCTGTTTCTCGTCATCTATCGCGGGATAGCCAATGCGCAGCCGCAGCATGAACCGGTCGAGCTGCGATTCAGGCAGCGGATACGTGCCGTGGTGCTCTATCGGATTTTGAGTTGCCACCACGATGAATGGCGCCGGGAGCGGATGTGTAATACCTTCGGCGGTGACATGCCGTTCGGCCATCGCCTCCAGCAGCGCCGACTGCGTCTTCGGAGTGGTGCGGTTGATCTCATCAGCCAGCACCACATTCGCGAAGATTGGACCAGGCTTCCACTCAAACACGCCCGTATGCTGGTTATAGATTGAGAGCCCAATAACATCCGACGGCAGCAGGTCAGACGTAAACTGTATGCGTTGAAAGTTGCAGTGAAGCGCGCGGGCCAGGGCATGCGCCAGCGTAGTTTTACCAACCCCGGGCACGTCCTCAACCAGCAGGTGTCCGCCGGCAATAAGGGTTACTATGGCAAGGCGAACAGCTTCCCGCTTGCCTTTGATGACGGTTTCGATTGCCTGTTCCAGACGCTCGATCTTTTCGACCGCAGCAGCGGTGATTAGCGGCGACTGCCCTGTTACCGGTTCG
>JBGPYG010000052.1:0-13960 GCA_041493085.1 Pyrinomonadaceae bacterium
GAGCCACTCTCGCGAGCCCGCGCGCTACATTCAATTGCGCGCATGCTGGAAGCGCGAAGTTTGTTTCAACTTCAAAAAGGGTCAGCGCGGCCAACCTCAGAAGATTCGCTAATTCTCCGGAACACTAAAGGGAAAGATCAGGCAGTCAAGGTAGCCGTCGACTCCTTCCTATTCCGTCAGATTGGGGAAACGACCTATCCGGTTCGCTCAGTTGCATTGGTGGGCGGCGAGCCGGTTGTTTTTCATGTGAACGCAGCCGGCGAGGTCGATTATCTTGAAGTACGGCCCGCGCCAAATGGCGCCGCCGCGGATCGCTTCTCTCCATTTACAAACTGGACGACGGAAATGTCGCTCGGCCAGGCGCAGGCGCGTCTTGGGCGCTTCGCCGGCGGCATTGGATCACTGGTAAATATGCGCGTCATCTCGCGCGGGCGATCCAGAAGGGCGACCGACCTTGAGGTCGTTGGTACAGACGGAACGCGCCAGGTTCTTGGTGGGCACATTCGTTCAGCGCTTGGTCTGCGCGAACAACTTTTTGTTATCGAGCGCAAGTATGACGAAAACGGACGCGTTACCGGATTCACTTTCCTCGGCCGCGGCTGGGGGCACGGCGTCGGCATGTGCCAGGTGGGCGCTTACGGTCTCGCGCGCCAGGGCTTTACCTACGAACAGATTCTGAAGGCTTATTACACCGGAATTGAGTTGACGCGGATGTACTAGTGCGCACCTCTCCCGGATGAAAGAATCCCGGTATCCGCCTACGGGCCGGTCTTTGCTCCTCAATGCGGATGAAGCGTATCTGCTGTGATAAATTCGCGCAGTAAGCTGCTATGGAAATGAAGGAAATCGACATGGCCTCAAGGATTGAACCGCTCTTAACAGTCGCCGACCTGGACGCTTTCCCTGACGACGATGGAAACCGCTATGAGCTCATCGAAGGAGAACTATTCGGGTCTCGCGCTCCTGGCATTCCACACCAACGCGTCCTTCTCAACCTTGAACTTGGTCTCAGCGATTATCTCAAGGCCAATCCGATTGGCATCCTCGTTCCCGGCGCTGGCGCAATCTTCAGCGATTACGACGCTGTGATCCCCGACCTCGCTTTTGTCCGTAATGAACGATGGGATCAAGTTGTGACTGGCGAGAAGTTCACTGGAGCGCTTGATCTGGTTATCGAAATATTATCGCCCGGAACTCAGAATCGTCAGCGCGACCTGTCTGCCAAGTGCCAGCTTTACGGAAAGTACGGCGCAAAGGAATACTGGATTGTCGATTCTGAGAAGCAGGAGGTCCTTGTCTTTCGACTGCAAGAACAAACTCTGGAGGAAATCGCCACGCTCAAGAGCGACGATGAACTAACCTCGCCTTTGCTTTCTGACTTCCGACTGAAAGTCAGCACAATTTTCAATCTGTGAAACCCTCAACCAAACCTGGTCTTCTCCCGTGCGTTTCTCCCGCAACCAAATCATCGGCGCGTTGATTCTTCTGGCACTCCTCTGGCTGGTAATCCTCTACCGCGTGGTATTCTCTCGCGCGTGAGCGCTGACCAATCTCAACCAGGCGAGCGAGATGAGCACCGCAACGTGGCTGCCGGCATGGCCCACAGCGACCGCGCTCCCAGGGTTATCGCAATCGTTGGTCCGACTGCTTCCGGCAAGAGCACGCTGGGAATCGAGGTTGCCCTGCGTCTGGGTGGCGAGATTATCAACTGCGATTCCGTTCAAGTTTACAGTGGGATTCAGATCGCAACTGCCAAAGTTCCGCTGACTGAGCGCCGCGGCATTCCTCATCACCTGATTGATTTTGTCTCGCCCAAGATTAACTACACTGCGGGTGACTGGGCGCGTGAGGCGGCCGCGACAGTTGAAGACGTGCAGCGACGAGGTCGAGTACCGATACTGGTAGGCGGCACCGGACTCTACCTGCGCGCCTTGCGTAATCCTTTCTTTCCTAGTCCGCAGACCGATGCGGATCTTCGCCGCAGGCTCAACAAGCTGCGCGAACGCCGCGGCGCCGAACACCTTCATCGTCTGCTGCAACGCCTTGATCCCGAAAGCGCGGCAGAACTGTATCCACGCGATTGGCCTCGCGTGCAACGCGCCATCGAAGTGCGCCTACAGACAGGCGAGGCAATGTCGCAGCAGAAGAGTGGGCGGCCGGAACCGCACGAGAGCGCCCGACACTTGCGCTTAATCGTTTTGCATCCTCCGCGCGCCGCGCTTTACCAGCGCATCAATGAGCGCACGGAAAAGCATTTTGCAGCCGGCCTCGTTGAGGAAGTCAAGACGCTTATCGACGAAGGTGTCCCAACAAATTCAAATGCGCTGAGCGCGCACGGCTACCGGCGGGTCGTTGAATATCTCGCGGGCAAGCGCGATCTCGAAAGCGTGATCGAACAGACCAAACTCGACGTGCGCCATTACGCGAAGAGGCAGTTAACCTGGTTTCGTCGCGAATCAGGCGCGGAATGGTTTGAAGGTTTTGGTGAAGACGCGGAGCTTCAGCAGTCTATTTTCGACGCTCTTAGCAGGTGATGCACATCAGCAACCGGGAGCGGTAGCGACCGGCCAAAGACTCCACAAAGTGTCACGACCTTTCTTTGCTTCGCGGTTCCAGGCAATATTCCTAACTAATAGTTGAGCGCAGGGCCAGTCGCTACCGCTCCCGGTTCTGATACGCTTCCTACTTAGTTTGAGCGACTTGTCCGGTCGCACCCGGTTTTGATAGGCAACTAGTTGGGAATTTCTTGTCAGCCTGTAACCCACTGTTGTAATCTGGCGACAGCCCCTTCCTGCAATTCAAAGTCTTCAAGGTGTGATTCATGTCAGACGGAAAGCCCGCGCCCCAGAACATTCAGGATGCGTTTCTAAACACCGTACGTCGGGACAAAGCCACGGTTCTGATTTACCTCGTCAATGGCGCGAAGTTGAATGGCCGCATTCGCAGTTTCGATAAGTTTTCGATCTTGCTCGAATCCGGATCACACGAGCAGTTGGTTTTCAAGCACGCTATCTCGACTATCTCGCAATCAAGACGCGGCAGCGGCGACCTCCGCCCGCAAGTTGGCGTTGTTGCGTCAACGACCGACCTCTCGCACGAAACTTCGCATCAACTCGGAGATCCTCCTGCCGACTCGCCCGAAGTCTGACATTCCTTTAAACTCTTGCCGGCAAATCTGAAACTAATCAGAACCGGAAGCGGTAGCGACCGGCTAAGACGGACAATATGATAGTTCAAAGGACCCGGTCGCTACCGCTCCCGGTTCTGATACTTTCGCAGAGGAACCAGTGACAGGAACTTTCATTACCTTTGAAGGGATCGATGGCAGCGGCAAATCCACGCAGTTGCGGATGCTCGCCAACTTTCTCAAACAGGCGGGCTGCGATGTTTTGTTGACCCGAGAACCCGGCGGTACACCGGTTGGCAATCGTCTCCGGGCGGCGCTGCTTGACGCGCAGGAGGAGGTTGATCCGCTTACGGAACTCCTCGTCTTCGCCGCCGATCGCGCGCAGCACGTTCGCCGCGTCTTGCGTCCGGCGCTTGAGTCGGGCCAGGTTGTTTTCTCAGATCGCTATGCGGACGCCACCGCGGCATATCAAGGGGGGGGTCGCGGCTTCTCGCCGGAGCTGATTTCAGAAATTATTGGCTTGGCAACTGAAGGGCTCAAACCGGATTTGACGTTGCTCTTCGACCTCTCGGTCGAAGACTCAACGACGCGCACGAGCCGCCGCACAAATGGTAAACAGCTCGGCGATCGGTTGGACGGAGAGACAGCCGAGTTTCACACGCGTGTGAGGGATGCTTATCTGCGCCTGGCGCAGGCGGAACCCGAGCGGGTGAAGATTGTCGAAACGAATCAGCCGGTAGAGTTGACTCACGAACGCGTGAAAGAGATTGTCATACCTTTCCTGAGGAGCAGGGGTCACGTCTGCGGCGATGAGGTTAAAGACACCGCAATCGCATCAACGGAAACCAGAAAATAGGAACAATGCTGGATCAACTTACTGGAAACGAGCGCGTCAAGAAGCTACTGAAGCGGATACTCGAAGCGCGGCGTGTCCCGGGCGCAATGCTTTTCACCGGCGAAGACGGCATCGGTAAGAAACTATTTGCGCTTGAGATTGCGAAGGCTCTTAACTGCCGGTCGCCGCAAGGGGTTGAAGGTTGCGGCCGATGCTCGTCCTGCGTTCGCACTGACAAATTCAATTATCCGCAAAGCAGCGACCCAGACGATTGGAAAGGAATTATCTGGACCGACCATGCGGACGTGGGGATGGTCGTAGCTCCGAAACGAGTGCTGCAGGTCGATCAGATGCGCCTGATAGAGCGAGAGGCAAACTATCGGCCTTACGAAGGCAAAGCGCGCGTATTTCTAATAGAAGATGCCGAAAAGCTAAACGAGTCTTCGGCGAATGCGCTTTTGAAGGTGTTGGAAGAACCCCCACATACATCTCATATTGTGCTGTTGACCTCTCGCCCCGACATGTTGCTGCCGACAATTCGTTCGCGCTGCCAGATGATCCGTTTCGCGCCGCTCACCACAGTTGAAATAGAAAAGCATTTGGTCCAAAACAAAATCGCGAGTCCTAGCGAGGCTCGTATTCGCGCGCGCGTCGCCCTGGGCAGCCTCGGTCGCGCTCTTGCGCAGGATTTGGATGGATTTAACGAACAGAGAAAGGCAATGCTTCGTGTATTGCAGTCGTTAAGCGTAAGCGAGGATCGAATTCAACTGCTGCGCTCGGCAGAGGAGTTGAACGACGCGAAGTACAAAGATGAATACGAGTCGCGCCTGGATGTGCTCGAGACGTTGATTCGCGATGCGTGGGGGCTGTCGCTTCACGCGCCGGACCAGAGCATCGTTAACGAAGACCTGCTGCCTCAACTCAAGAAAATCGCTGCCGTCCTCGACAGCCGGCGTCCCGCTGGCTGGATATCACAGATCGAAGAGATGCGCGAACAACTAATCGTCAACATCAATCGCAAGGCCGCCACCGACGCCCTGTTTCTCACCATGGCCGCGGCTGCACCGCCGCTCGAAAAGAGACGCTTTCAGCCAAGATAGCTAACACAGACTGAAGGAACCTCTGAACAAGTTAATCAAGGGTTAGCCATGCCTTAGCCCGCGGAGCGGGCGAGAGCATAAAGCCTGGGGTGAAGCGCAGCGGAACCCCAAGGTGCAAACGTACATTAAGGTCGAGCCCGTGAAACGGGCGACAGCGCGAACGCAAACAAACATTTTAGATACAGAGCATCCACTGGCATCAACCACTCTTCACAAGCCCGCTGCCGCCCACCATCGTGGGCTCTGTTTCTCATCCGTCGTCATCCTGGGGTTCCGCTGCGCTCGACCCCAGGCTTTATGCTGCCACCCGCTTCGCGGGTTGAGTGATTACTTCTTTCTCGGCAATGGAATCAGCATCGACACTTCGCGCTTGTATTCCCTGTAGGCATCCCCGTGCATGTTCGTCAAATCACGCTCTTCAATTTGCAGCGCGATGAGAATGTAGGCGGTAGTAGCGACAGCGAAAACCAAGTGGCCCACGGTCATGCGAGGCGTGGCCCAGAAGGCGATAATGAAACCCAGCATTATCGGGTGACGAACAACTTTGTATAAGCCCGGTGTCTTGAAGCTCGATGTAGTGTATGCCTTTCCAACCTGGTACAAATACACTTGCCGGAGGCCAAATAGATCGAAGTGACCAATCAGAAACGTGCTCACGAGCACGATCGCCCATCCGGTGTAAAAGAGCACCTGAAGAACCAGACTAGCGACAGGATTCTTCACGCTCCAGACAATTCCCAAGAGCGGGTGCCATTGCCAAAACAATAGAGCGAGTAACAAGCTGGCGAGCAAAACGTACGTGCTGCGTTCGATCACTTGCGGAACGATCTTTGTCCACGCTTTCTTGAACCCGGGCCGCGCCATAACGCTGTGCTGTATGGCAAACAAGCCGAGCAAGACAGTGTCAACGACCAGAGATGGGGTGAAAGAGCCCGGCACGCCCGAATCGATCGACTTCGGAACAAACACGTTTCCGACGAAGCCTATCGCGTACAGGAAAGTGACGAAGAAGATCAGGTAACTCACCAAACCATAAAGAAAAGCAAGTATGCGACCCATGACTTGAGTCTCCTTTCATGCGTAGCAGTTACTAGATTCTTTGATCATCATCTACTGAACTGCGCAGGTATTGTCAGTTGTGTTCCGGTCAGTGATCGTGAACTTCACCTTCGGCGAAACAGTCTGCACCGACGCGCTGCCGGTATGGGTACATTGGTCAATGCTGCTCATCACTCTGCGGTCTGGCTCGTTATGTTCAAGTGTGAAGATGCAGCCCTTCATCGTAATGGTCCCTTTGCCGCTTAGGCTTGTGCCGCCGGGCGGTGTGAACAAGTAATTTCCGGTGAATGAATTCACCAGGATAACTGTCCGCGGATTTGAATCGTCCTGTAAACAGAAGTCGTACTGATGGATCATGACCGTTGCCGTTGCTCCCCAGCCACCGGCTTGCACGCCGGTAATCCCGCGAGTTGTCGAATATCGGCCGTCAGCGCCGACCTGCGAGGGTTGAATAACAAGCGGCTGGTACGTCCCGCCAACCATTGTGATCACTCCATGCGATTCAAGTGTCAAGGGCACCGGTGCTGTGAGTCCCTGCAGGCCACTCACTTCACAGTGCAACTCGGTGCTCTCGCCCTTGAGCAGGCTCGTCTTTGGCGCAGTCAGATTCACTTTGACATTGCGGTAAGTGCCGGTGGCCTGCGTATTCCCTTCTGTAAGATGAAGCTCCATCGGGCCGGCCACATTTTCAGGCGCGGTGAAGACAGCCTGACGTGGTGATTCTGCAATCAATCCGAAGCCTCCCGACACATTCTCGGTGTTCTTTTCGAAGTCCTGCACGCTCGTCCGCAAGGCTGCCCAGTTGAGAGAGGTGTTGGAGGCATTCCCATCGAAGGGCCCGGTAATCAGTATCGGCCTTCCCGTTTGTCCCAGAGGCGGAATGATGAAGGTCGGAGTTATTTTTGGATCAGGCGTGATCACTGCACCGGATGGGTGTCTCGGCACGTCGAACACAAGCTGGCTTATGGGGCTGCACGATTCATTAATGGCCGTCAGCGAGCCAGAGCGACCGCACGCTCCCATCGGAGAGTTTTCATTTGGCATCAAGAACAAACCCAGGTTCACTTTTTTTGGAGCGGCGAAGGTCGCAGTCACTATCGTTGACCCGCCGGATTGGGCCAGGCCCTTCGACAGGTCGAATATCACGATTGGAGGCGTCTTCGGCAGGGGGGGATCAGCGGGGAAAATGGCCACCACGTAAGCCTGCAATTCAGCCTTGTTCTTCGTTCGCTCCTCCTGCGTTTGGCCCTTCGGGTCCGCAATGACGGTGCCGGAGATAGTATCGCCCGCCCTCATGTCGTCAGGCAGGTTCACAGTCAACTGGCCGCTAGGCGTGTCGAACTTAACCGTATAAAGACCGTTGGCAGTTACCAGCGAGGGGAAGTTACGCTCCCTTTTCAACTGATCTTTCAACGGACCATCCGGGAGTTCCGCGATTGCGTTCTCCAGCGCTATCCTTGCCGCCAGTTCCTGCTTTTCGGCTTCTCGAAGAGCGGCCTCCGCCGCGGCTACTGCTTCGCGACCTTTAGCGAGCGCCGCTTCCTGCTCGGCGGTGGTTTTCCCACCACTTTTTGCGACAGCGGTCATCGCATTCTGTAAGGCCTTCTGAGCATCGGCGAGCTTTTCTTTTGCCGTAGCGACCGCTTCCTTCGCGGCTTTCCAGTCGGCGAAAGCCTTCTTCGCCTTGTCTTCAGCGTCTCCAGCCCGCGTGGGGATCGCGGCAAAGCTGAAGGCGACCACAAGAAGGCAGGCGAAGAGTGTTCGAATCAACAAAGTTCCTTTCATGGCATGAATGGATTTGATAGATGTTTTCATAGCAACCTCCTCTTCAAAACCGGGTCTTACTCTTGTTCTTCATGAAAGCCAGTGTGTAAAGACAAATGCCGGAACCTGCGTACAAAATTCCGCAGGCGGCGCTTCGTTGGATTAACCCCGGGACTGGACTACTGCTAGGGAAGATAATTGCCGTTTGATGGCGGTAATACTTATCACCGTGAGGGTTTTGAGTCAACGGCTATTGGGCCACGGATTCGGCTTAAAGTTCGAACTTCGCTTGACGCTTTCAAAGGCAGCAACCTGAACGCTACCACCCCACGCGGGCTGCGGCGTTCCCACGGGGTTGTACTCTAAACAGAAATGAACAAGGCTGCGCGGTTACTCAACCAGCGCAGCCTAAATAATTAGCGGAGTGCTTGCTTTCTAGGTGACGCTCACCAGCTCCGGCTCAGCAGTTGTTTTTTTTGCCGTAATTTCGGCAAGGAGTTTTTCAGTTTCCATAACGAACGCTTCGACAATATCTTCGCCGGCAACTTTACGCATCGGCACGCCGTCCTTGAAGATCATGCCGACGCCACGACCAAACGTTACGCCGAGTTGCGAGTCGTGTGCTTCGCCTGGACCGTTGACCGCGCAACCCATAATCGAAAGATGCAGTGGCTCTTCAACGTGGGCCAACCGGCGCTCAATCTCGGTCACAATCTCAACGAAGTTGTCGACGTCGAGACGGCCGCAGGTAGGACAAGCAACCACGGTCACCCCGCGAGTGCGCAACCCCAGCGACTTAACAATCTCCCAGGCCACGCGCACTTCTTCTTGTGGCTCCGCGGCCAGCGAGACGCGAATTGTATCGCCGATGCCTTCGTGCAGCAGTATGCCCAGCCCGATTGACGATTTGATGGTGCCGCCGAAAGCGGTGCCCGCTTCAGTCACCCCCAGATGAAACGGATAATCGACCTTCTCGGCCAACAGACGATAAGCGGCGACTGTACGATGAACGTCGGAAGCCTTTAGCGAGATGATCGTGTCAGTGAAGCCGAGGTCTTCGAGAATCTGAATGTGGCGCAGCGCCGATTCGACCATCGCCTCCGGCGTCGCTGTGCCATACTTCTTGAGTAGATCTTTTTCCAGCGAGCCACCATTGACTCCGATGCGAATCGGCACCTTCTGGGCTTGCGCCGCGCGCACCACTTCAACAATGCGCTCATGCTTGCCAATGTTTCCCGGATTGAGGCGCAGCTTGTCAATGCCCGCTTCCAGGGCCAGAAGCGCGAGCTTGTAATGGAAATGAATATCGGCGACTAGCGGAACATCGGGCACGCGCTTGCGAATCTCTTTCAACGCCACCGCCGCTTCATCATTAGGAACGGCCAGCCGCACAATCTCGCAGCCCGCGCCCACCATCTCTTCAATCTGGGCCACGGTTGCGCCCACGTCGGCAGTGTCCGTCTTGGTCATAGACTGAACCACGACCGGTGCGCCGCCGCCAATCTGAACGTTTTTAACTTTTACTGCTTTCGACTTTCGCATAAACAACTAGTCCAATGTCCAAAGTCCGTTTCTCGAAGACGCCTGGAAATCTCCCAACGTCTCCGCCCCAAACTCTCATGTCTCTTTTCTCTGAAGTACTTTGACTTTGGACGTTGGACATTGGACTTTGGACACCCCTATTTCCCTGGCGCCGCTACGGCGGGCGGATTACCCCGGCCTCGCCAGATTGACGCTTGCTTCAAAATGTCGTTGGTAATCACAAACACCATCAAGAGGAGTACCATCACAAAACCAACCTGTTGAATTCTGTCGCGCACGCCCATTGACAGTTTCATTCCCACCGTCGCCAACACGGCTTCAATCAAAAGCAGGAAAATCGCCCCGCCATCGAGCACCGGAATCGGCAACAGATTGAAGATGCCAAGATTCAGACTCAAGAACCCGAGCGTCGTAAAAAACCCGCCCCAACCAAATCTCTCAACCGCCGAGCCCGCTGCCTTATAGATTCCGACTGGGCCAGACAGCGTGTTGCGCGCTGAACGCTGCCCAGTAAAAAACTGTCCAAGTGCTTTTCCCGTTAACCGTAAGATTTCAAGATTAGAGCGAACTGCATAGGAGGCCGCGGACCCGAGACTCGGCTTTACCAGCGGGAAGTCGTCTACCGGCGCAATTCCCAAACGTTCGACGCCGTCTGACAGCCGACGCGGCGTCGCGGTTATTTCCTGCTTCAGGCCATTTCGCTCAACCGTAAGCGTAATTGGCTCTGTCCGGTGCTCCCTAATGAACATGCTCACGTGTTCGGCGCTACGAACTGGCTGACCACCAACAGCCACCACGCGATCACCAGGTTGCATCCCAGCCTGGGCAGCCGGAGCATCCTTTGTCACGTCGCGAAGAACAACCGGAAAGCCGCCATTGTCCGGTACGAGATCAAGGAAGCCGATGGTTTCGCCTTCTTCCGTCTGGGCGGTTGGAGTAATCGTTAGCGGAACGCGTTCACCGTTTCGCTCAACCACCAGCGGCAAGGCATGACCCGGAGACAGAAGCGCATCGCCACGAATAGTGTCCCATTCCGGATTCTCAATGCCGTTGAAAGAAACGATGCGATCGCCCCGTTGCAATCCGGCGACTTGTGCCGCTCCGCCCGCTGCCAGGTAACTGACGACCGGCGCCGGACTGGCGGGTACGCCATACATCAAGGCGCCGGCAAGAGGAATCGCAAGAGCGGTCAGTACATTCATCACTGGCCCGGCCAGTGCAACCAAAATCCGCTGCCAACGCGGACGTAGATCAAATCTTTCTTCCCGTGGAATGTCCGAGGCGCCCTCGCCCTCGAGCGGCGCATTCGATTCGTCGCCACCCAGCTTGACGTAACCACCAAGCGGTATCGCGGAGACCCGATAGTCAGTCTGTCCCCACTTCTTTCCAAACAGACGCGGGCCAAAACCGACGGAAAAAGTTTCAACGCGGATCTTGAATAGTTTTGCGACGATGAAGTGGCCAAACTCGTGAATAACAACCGCAGACCCAAGGATAAATATGAACGCTAAGGGATATATCAGATAGTTCATCAATCAATCTCTTCCTTATATTTCAGTAAACGCTTAAATCAGCCGGTTTCGAGTCGGACACTGCAAACCGGGTTGCCGCAATCGAGTTTACCCGGCGCCTTCGAGCGCGTCAAACTGCCCCTTCCACGCGTTTAGAGGCGGGCGTTGCCCGCCGTCCCAACGTTGAACCGGCGGGCAATGCCCGCCTCTAAACATTTTTAAGAAGAATGCTAGATGGACTCTAAACTCGACCTTGGGCGAGTAATGGCGCCGGTCTCGCGAGTTTTTGTATTTCATGCGCCGCGGAGAGACGTGCCTGTTCGTCCGCCTGGAGTATGGCGGCCAGTTCTGTGGCGGGTTGAGTGTGATGGCTATCCATCACGCCTTCGATGACTGAGGGAATGTCAGTTAAGCAGATGCGCTCCTCGATAAACGCCCGCACGGCCTCCTCGTTTGCTGCGTTCATCGCTGCGGGCAACGTGCCGCCCACGCGCAAAGCTCGATAGGCAAGCGCGATACAGGGAAAGCGATCGAGATCCGGCGGTTCGAAATGGAGCGCGGATAAAGCGGTTAGATCGAGGGGTGGCAGTTCGCATCCATGACGCTCGGGGTAGGTAAGCGCATACTGAATCGCATGGCGCATATCGGTGACGCCGAGCTGCGCGATTACCGAACCATCGACCAGCTCAATCATTGAATGGACGACAGATTCCGGGTGAACGACGATATCAATTTGGTCCGGCGCGTAGCCAAAAAGCCAGTGGGCTTCAATCACCTCCAGGCCTTTGTTCATCAGCGTGGCGGAGTCAATAGTGATTTTGGCGCCCATGTTCCACGTTGGATGACGAAGCGCTTCGGAAACAGTCGACTCCTGCATTTGTGTCTTTGTCTTCGTGCGAAAGGGTCCGCCGGAAGCGGTAAGAATGATTCGGCGTACCTCAGAGCGCGTTTCGCCGCGAAGACATTGGTGCAACGCGTTGTGTTCCGAGTCAACTGGCAACAACTCCGCGCCCGATGCGCGCGCAGCCTGAGTCATTAACTCACCGGCCATCACCAGCGTCTCTTTATTGGCAAGCGCCACTCGCTTGCCCGCTTCCAGAGCACGAAGCGTCGGTACGAAACCAACAGCTCCAACCGTGGCTGAGACTACGCAGTCGGCCTGTGGATGCGTGGCGACTTCGATCAAGCCCGGTTCGCCTACGATGATGCGCGGCAGATCGATGTCTTTCTCAAACAGCTTGGCGCGTAAATCATGCGCCGCCTCTTCGGTATCAACCGAGACAAGTTCCGGTAGGTGTTTCGCTATCTGATCGGCCAGGGTCAGTACGTTATGTCCCGCTCCCAACGCCACTACGCTAAAGCGTTCGTCGCCCAACGATTCGATGACGCGCAAAGTATTGCAGCCAATCGAGCCGGTGGACCCGAGTATGGCAATCCCCTTCGAATTTATCTTCGCACTCATATTAAGCTGCCAATCGGGGGATGAGCTTTAGAGACTCGTGGGGCTTGAGCTTTAGAGACTCGTTTGGGTTGAGCAGGTCGATAGTCTGTCCGGCCTCATTCTTGTAAGAGGCTGCCGTTACGCGCCACTGGTGCCCGCTGCGAAAGACCAGTTCGACGGCAGCGTTTACTTCTTTTCGTTCGCCGATAACCTTGATGTTGAGTTCAGCAGTGCCGTCGCCGCTGTTGATGTTGATGTTGCCGGTCACAAACTTGCCAAAGTCTTTCACTTCGCCAATGTCCTGCTTCAGTCGTTCGTTCTTCCTCAGAAAATCCCTGGAAACATTGGCAGCATCGCTATTGCCGATGCCATAGAACACCACGCCAACGATTCCGCCGACGAAAAGTACCACTATCAAACCCAGCACAATCACGATGGATGCCACGATGATAATTATCTTTTTCGTAGTCATTATTAAGGTAGCCGCGCGCTGAAATAGAAGTGAGCAAAATAGTAGATGAGCGGCGCGTTGAAGAGCAAGCTATCCAAACGATCGAGTACGCCGCCATGACCCGGCAATATTTTAGCAGCGTCCTTAGCTCCGGCGCCGCGTTTCAATGCGCTCTCCGTCAGATCTCCGAGTATTCCCAGCACCGTCATTACGGCGGCAAGCGGAAGCGTCCATTTCAAGGGTAGTTCTCTGAAAAACCAAAAATGCGCGGTGGCGGCCAAGGCGAGGGCTGCCACGACTCCGCCCACAACGCCCTCCCATGTCTTGCCGGGACTAATCTTCGGGGCGAGTTTGTGTTTGCCGATGGCCCTGCCCACATAGTAAGCGCCCGTGTCCGATCCCATGAGCACGAGGAAGAAGAACGACAACAAGTGCGCGGAGAGTGGTTCTTCAAATCCGGTCCGCAAGGCCACCAGATGCCCACCAAGCAAAACTACGTAAAGCACGCCGAGCAGCGTGGCTCCTGAGGAGGCGATCATTTTGTCAAACGGCGCACCTCGGAACGTAGCAGCTATAAGGGTGCCGATCGTCAGTGCCAGTAAGACCAGGACTATGGTTGGCAGGTCCAATCGAGCCTGGGTCGGAGTGGGGGGAGTCGCGAAATAAAAGATGGTGAAAAGCGCGGCACCACCAAGGTATCCGGCCGCCACGTCCGGCTTGATGTCTTTCTTTCTTGCCAGCAGATAAAACTCGTAAAGCCCAAAGATCATCGCCGCCGCGGCGAGCACAACGAACAACGGCTGCAACCATGGAATCAGAATAGACGCGATTAGAATGGGTAGGGCAATTACCGCGGTGATGATGCGTGACATTCGGGGAGTTTGGCTGGAAGCCCTAAGCTCCTGCTCTTCGGTTTTGGTTTTTGATCTTTGGTCTTTGGTCTTTGCTGTTTACCGTTTGCTGTTTGCTGTTTGCTATCGTCTATTTTGCATTCGCTACCAGCTTCAATCCACCAAAGCGACGATCGCGACGCTGATAGTCCACTATCGCCTCCAGCAGATGCACGCGACGAAAGTCAGGCCAGAGCGTGCCGGTCACGTAAATCTCGCTGTAAGCCGCCTGCCAAAGCA
>JBGPYG010000045.1:0-14556 GCA_041493085.1 Pyrinomonadaceae bacterium
CTGTGTGCTCGTCTGTCCGGTCGACGCTTTCCACCTCGATGATGATATGTTGCACATCAATCCGGAAACGTGCATCGACTGTGATGCCTGTGTTCCCGAGTGTCCGGTGGAGGCGATCTTCGCCGAGGCCGATGTTCCGCCCAAGTGGGCCCACTTCACGCAAATGAACGCGGAGAAGGCGCTCAGTGGTTTGCCGACGATCACCGCCAGACTGGATCCGCTTTGCGAACCAGTTTTGGCTGCTCACTAGGTAAAAAATGAAGAAGCGTACCAAACGCTTGCTCGGCGGTCTGGCTTTGGCTGCCGGAGCATTCGGTGCCGCTGGCACCTATTTAAAGAAGAAGAAACGAATGGGAACGGAACAAAAACGAGAGTCGAAAAACCTGGCGAGTGTTTGGGCGCGACCTGGTATGACGGTGACGTTTCGGGCGGAGTTGATGCCGGGCCGCGATCGGGAGCAACGCACGGCGCGAGTTAAAGAGCTGCTTCCCAGCGGGCGTGTGACCTTGCACGAAGTCGCAGGCGAACATGCTGAGAAGGAGTTTGATCCGATTAACTAGTCCAAGGTCCGATTAATTGTCCAAAGTCCAACGTCCAATGTCCAAAGTCCGCCTGATTAGCGGTATTTGTTTCCACGAAGTTCTGAGTTACTCAGGTACTTCATGAATCCAGATATTAACTGGCCAATCTCAACTGCGTTCTTCGACAAACCTTCAAATACTTCCAAGGCGAGGTAGCCTTGATCCAAGGCGATGTAAAGTTGGGCTCTAACTTCTCCACAGGATCCCTTCGCCATTGCTAGAAACTGTAAGAACTCTTTGTCACCACCTCGCTCAAAGCCTTCTGCGATGTTTGAGAGCACAGAAATTGATGCTCGTCGTATCTGATCCTTCAAACCAAAATCGCGAGCGAACTTACCCGTTCCGGTTGTTTGATAAATCTCATTGGTTAGTCGTCGGGCCCTTTTCCAAGATTCGATGTCTTCGAATTTCTTAATCTTCATATTCGCCTCCTTAGGTCAATGGTTGAGGGTGATGTTTTGCGGAAGCGGGTTCTGTCCTGACTTTGGACATTGGACATTGGGCTTTGGACCCTTGGACATTGGACTCACCAATTGTAAGTCCGGCCGGGTTCCATCACGCCCAGCCCCGGAATATTCAACGCCTTAAGTTCATCGATAATCATTTGGCGGTAGGCAGGCTTTATGTGTACGGCAAGAATGTCCAGGCCGTTGTGAGTCAGCTTACGCAGGTCTCGCTGTAAAGAGGCAGGTGTGTAGTGGCGCGAGACTTCGGCAAGTTTTGCCATCGAGTTGGGAAAAGAAGCCTCAATTAAGAGACTATCTATACGCGGGGCGCGATTGATGACTTTCCAAAACTCGTCGGTCTCGGAGGTGTCAGAACTAAAAGCAACTGTGCTTTTGCCATCCGAAACTACCAGCCCCACAGTTGGCACGATGTGGTTAACCGCCACTGCCGTCACCGTGAGATGGGCGACTTTAAACTCCTTGCCCGCAGGAATCGGAACATACTCCATGACCGGGCCATACTCGTTTTTGAGTTCGGAAAAGCGCGGGTAGACATTCCAGTTAAAGATGTCTCGTTCCAGCAGGTCGATCACTTCCGGAGTCGCATGGACGCGCACCGGGCTCTTGAGCGTTTCAAAAAGATCGTCGATGAAAATCGGAAGACTGGCGATGTGGTCCATGTGAGGGTGGGTAACGATGATGTCGCGCACCGCCTCGCGTTGCTCAGCGGTCAGCGCCAGAGCGATACTGCCAGCGTCAACAGCAACACACTCGTCGATCAGAAAACATGTCAGACGTTGGTCGGAGGTTGCGTGGCCCTGACTATCAAAGGTGCTTGGTAGGAGTTGAACTCTCATCAGCTCAAGGAAGAGACCACCTTCGCGATGCCTGGCTAGTATAAGTCAATCGCAGGAAAATGGGCGAACTTTGTTATCCGTGCTGCCTTTTTCAGTTGCCGCGCAGCCGTTTCAGCATATCCTCCAGCGCTTGCCGGTAGGCCGCTTCCCGTTCACGTGCGTCTGCCGCGGAGATGCCGCGGGCAACGCGGCTACGATGGAAAGCAAGTTCACTAGCCGTCTGATTCAACTGCCTCGCAATTCGCCAGTGGCCGAAACCTCCGCGGGTAAGTGCATTAAAGGAATAACCCATCCGGCCTGTAACACTACACAGTTGGTTGTACTCCTGCTGGGTTAGTAGCCCGCCCTGAAAATCCGGACCGAGATACTCGCGGACGATTTGGCCTTCGCGGCGGAGTGCGAGAATGATCACTACCAGCATAATAAAGAAAGCTGGAATCATAATGAGAATGTAGGTCAGGATGAAGGCGGTGCCACCGAAAATAACTCCTGAACCATTCCAGATACTGTGCATTGAAATTGCCGCCATCAGACCCAAAACCGGCGCAATAAACTTGACGGCGGTGCTTCGAGATTGGCGGGCTAGCCCTAGTCCTATTCCCGTCAGGCTGGTGAACATCGGATGTGAGAAGGGCGCCAATGCTCCGCGAAGAATAAAGACAAAAGTCAGGGCGCCGCCCCCGCCTTCCATCACAGCCTTGCCGTAGTATTGGATATTCTCTGTCATCGCGAAGCCCAGACCAGCCATTGCTGCATACACGATCCCATCGATGACGCCGTCAAACTCGTCTTTCTTCCAGAAGAAGAAAATAAAAAGAATCAAGGCCTTGGAACTCTCTTCCACAATCGGCGCCGAGATAACGGCGCCAAAAGTTCGTCCCGCGCTCATGCTGTTTGTCACCAACGTCACTGCGACGCCGCTAACTGTATTGATTAGGAAGGCGAAGAATACGGCAACAAGAGCGCCCCAGAAAAACGCCGTCGCCAGCATCCAGAACGGCTCAGCCTCATAGCGATCAATCCAGAGAACCAGGACCAGGTAAAGGGGCACCGGCACCGTGGCTGATACCAGCCCGATCAGGAGAGCAACTGGTCCGGTCTCAACGCCGATCAATAGCAGGACGATGAGTCCGAGAAGAAGCGCGACAAGGGCCGCCAGGATGCCGAAGACGATCTTAATTACACCATGGCTGCCGGAAGGCTTATATGCGATGGGTCTCGCGAAGGCATTCGGCGTTCGTGGATCATTAATCACGGCGAGCCAACTCCCTCAACAGATGATTTAGATTCAGGCAATCGAAAACAAGAGCAGTATGTCGCGCAGAGTATATACAGAGAACGATTCTAGAGCGAGCTTTTGCTTAGTGTCTTGCGCCCTTGTTAACGGTCGCAATCTAACGGGCACAAGTTTGCGCACGTCCACCGTCGATCGAATAGGTTGCTCCCGTTATCCATGAGGCACGGTCCGACGCCAGGAAGAAAATCAGTTCTGCAACTTCTCGTGCCTGGCCAACTCTTCCGAGCGGGTGAGTTGCCTTCGAGTGTTCGAGGAAAGCGTCGTACTGTTCCTCGGTCATGCCGCCGCGCTTATGGATCTGGGTGATAACCACACCCGGATTGACAGCGTTCACGCGCACGCCCTTCGCTGCCAGTTCGAGCGCGGCGCAACGCGTTAATTGATCGAGACCGGCCTTCGAGACACAGTAGGCCAACACACCAGGAAAAGCGCGCAATCCCGTGACACTCGAAACATTGACGATATTGCCGCGCCTCGCAATGATTGTTCGCAGCGCTTTCTGCATCAGGATGAACGGCGCGCGGAGGTTAATGTTGAGCATGGCGTCCCACGCCTCGAGCGATGTGTTTTCTATAGTGCCGCTAGAGATATGACCTGCGGCATTCACCAGGACGTCGATTCCGCCAAAGTGTTCTACCGTCTTCGAGACGGCCGTTTTGGTCTCTTTTTCGAGCGCCAGATCGGCCCTAATCGCCAGGAATTGTGCATCTGCGCCCTCAATTGCTCTCTGTAGTTCACTAAGTGCCGCTTCGTCCCTGCCAACCGCCGCGATGCTCGCGCCCCCTTCGGCAAATCGCAAGGCAGTAGCCTTACCAATGCCAGAAGTCGCGCCGGTTATGAGGAGTATTTTGTTCGTAAACTCTTTGTCCATGGTGGATTTCCTTCTGACCAGCTCGTGTGTGAAACTAGCTCGGGTCATCATATATTGACAGCAGAATACTAAAAAGCCGATTATGCGTCTTACAGCTTGGGCGCAGGTCGCGTCCCCCGGGTTTCCCCGCCGGCCAGGACACTGCACGCATTGGAATGGCCGCATAAGTTATCTCCGGAGAGAAACACACTTGGGCAACAACTCCGCGGATGAATTCTTTCCGAGAGCGGCGCGATCAGACGTGCATAGCTCCAGCGAGGCGGCGCGCAGGCGCGCTTCACGAGTTCGCATGCCTTCCAGCGCCGGGTATCTTCTGGGCGCGTTTGTGGCAGCGATAGCTTTGTTCTTTGCGCTGTGGTGGATGCTCGTCAGCGGTGGTGATGAGGCTCCGTGGATTCCTGCCGGACTAGCCGCGAGCGTCGTGCTGCTGGTGGCGTTGTCGGCGCGCGAAGTGGTAATGCGACGGGCGTGGACCCGGTATCTCCTGGACCAGGGTGGTGAACCGTCAGCGCGGACGTCCGGTGAACATAAACGCCCCGGAGTGAAATCGCATTCCACATCCTTACTCTCAGCAGCCTGGCGAAATATTCAGAAACAGTCAGAGGAAGCTGACTCTTCCTCCAACCCGGAGTCGCATTTTGATGTCTTTCATCTTTGCCAGGACTACCTTGCAACGGCAGGCGAGGTTTTGCGGTCCAGCAGCCTGCCTTCCGAGAAGAGAAATTCAATTAGGGCCGGGCAGGAGCGTGTGCGAGCACTGCAAAAGCATCACCTGTTAACCTGGGCCAGAGATTCTTCGCGCTCACTGACCTACGAGGCCCAACAGCGTGCCCGCACGTCAGAAAGAATTGAAGCCGCAAATCGCGCGCTGCATTGCCTGGAATCAGCTCTACAGTTTTATCCCCACGAAACCGAGTTGCATGAATCAAGCGTTGCGATACGCGAGTTTATCGCTTCCATCAAAGTGGCACACTGGGTTGAGCTGGCTGAACGTTCGGCCTTCAAAGGCCATTACCGCCGCGCCATTGATCGCTACAAGGATGCGCTTTTTTATCTGAGCCGCGAGGCGGTGAAAGAGGAAGTAAGAGCTGCAAGCTCGGAGCGCATTGGTCGTGAGATTGAGTTGTTGCAGACCCGCGTGCGGGCGCAGAAAAACGGGAAAGGGGAAGCTAGCAGAGAAGAAGGAAAAGGTGATCAAGAGAGGGGGCGCAGATGATTTCTCAAAAGTGTCCCAAGTGTCGCAGTGCGCGCATAAGAAAAGGCTACAAGCCTACCCCGCTGCTCTTTCGGTTAGTTGGCATCTATTATCTTTTATGCAATCATTGCAACTTACTTTTCACCGGTTTCGCTGTTCCAGGGACTGTCGGACGATCCAGCCGAAAAGCTCAAATGCGGAGTGATTCGGAGGGGATTAGGGAGCAATCGTCAGATTTTCCCGGCCGAGGGGTTAACAAGGTTTGATTTTCTAATGGGGTGAAGGCATCGATCCCAGCCACCCAACTCATCTTTGAGAGGTCAATTGACTTAAGTTCGGTTTTGAGGTTTTTATGAAAAGAAGTTTCCTGTTAGTTCCCATTCTCATCAGTTTGACTCTGTCAGTTTTGGTGCGAGCACAGGAGCAGCAGAGTGCCCCTCCGGCTCCAGGCCCGGTTTTTTCCCAGTCGCCCTCGGTAGACAGCCAGGGAATTAGAAACTACCTTCTTGGCCCCGGCGATGTCCTGGACGTTCGAGTTTTTGGACAGCCCGATCTCAGTGCTATGGTCGAGATTGATAGCGACGGCAACGTGAGTTCATTACCGTTTTTGGAATCCCCGCTTCCCGCGAAATGTCGAACCGAAAAAGCACTGCAAAAAGACATTGCGGAAGCCTATGGAAAATATATCAAGAACCCGCAAGTGAGTGTTCGCATCAGCGAACGAAAGAGCCGGCAGCCCGCGACTGTGTTTGGCGCCGTGAGACAACCGACGCGAGTTCTGATGCAACGCAAGGTTAGGCTCAACGAGTTGATAGCCTCGTCGGGAGGATTTACCGAACGCGCCTCGGGCACGATTCAGATACTTCACACCGAACCATTAATGTGTCCGCAACCAGGCGAGGAGGCGGACGCTGCTCCGATCGATGGCACCAAGATTCCTCTACAAATTGTAAAGATCTCAGAGCTCAGAGCCGGACTACCGCAGGCGAATCCAATTATCAGACCGGGCGACATCCTTCAGGTGACTGAGGCTGAGCCCGTTTATGTGACCGGGAGCGTGTTTTCTCCGCAGGGAATTTTCCTTCGCGATCAGCTCACGTTGAGCCGGGCTCTGGCGATGGTTGGGGGTGTCAGGAAAGAGGCAAAGCTTAGCAGTGTCAAGATCTATCGGCAAAAACCTGGCGCGCAAGACCAGGAAACAATCATCGTGGATTACGGAGCGATCAAAAACAATAAGAAGCCAGACATTTTTCTGCAGGCTTTCGACGTAATTGAGGTACCTGAGGCGGGAATATTCTCCCCCAGTAGAATCGGACAAACATTGATTGGGGCGGCGTCGGGCAGCCTGGGGAATGTGTTCAGTAGCGGTGGCGCTTCGCTGGCGAACAGGGTTATTTATTAGTTACTGAGAGCACTCGAATAGTCTGAATTTTAAGGAAATGACTGAGCCACCGGCGAACCTTACGGCCGCCATGAATTGGCTCGAGTGTTGAGGAGCATAGAAGATGACGACGCGCAGAAGAAACGCGGCTGATGACCGCCGCCGAAGAAAAATGATTACGGTTCTCTGGACCGGCTTGCTGGCCATCGGCACGATCATACTAATCTACAAAGAGATGACAGCGCTGTTATATATCCTCGCCACTCTCGGCGTGACTGCGCTTTTGATAATAGTCGCGATGTCCGACCTCGCTCATGCTGAAACACTCGCAAACGAATCCCGTCGTGGTGATGATTCCGCAGCGATTGGAAGCGGAATGACTTCTACGTTCGGAAACAAACAGTCCTGATCCGTTAACCAATGGCCCAAATTGCCTCAGCTTAGCCAGCTGGTAAAAAATATTATCCGACCTTTTCTCGTTAACTTTTTTGTCGCCGCTTTTAATGGAGAAGAACTGTTGAAAGTTTAATCGGACTATTGCATAATCCGGCTGCGTTCACCTCCCCGGTGAACGAAGTGGTCGCGTGGGGTGAGGACACGTGGCCTTAGGGTGGGGGCTGTGGGAGGCCCCCGCCCGCTTTTTTTGGCGCCGGAAATGAGTTGTGGCGACCTTGCGAATCTCCTTGACGCAGGATCGAATCAGCGTAGAATTCCGCGAGTTTGAAGCCAGACCCGGGAGAGGGTCAGTAGCTGGTTCGTAGCCGGCACGCTTAACCATCAGGGATGCCTCTTTACGATCGAACTAGGCGAAAGTTAAAGCTCTGGTTATATAAGGGCGGCAGACAGTCGGCTTCAGACGATGACCGGCCCGGCTCTCACAAGCAACATCCCTGGTGGAAGGTGATGTGTTTGACGGGTGTCGATTATTTTTCGACACTTGGTTACCAGCCGGGTATAGCGTTTTTGGCGGCAGGCGCGCTCTCGCCGGTCGCAACGCTCATTCTTGTTCTTCTCACACTCCTTGGCGCGCTGCCAATCTACAGTCGCGTCGCTCAGGAAAGTCCACACGGGGAAGGCTCCATCTCAATGCTGGAGCATCTGCTGTCCCGTTGGAAGGGCAAGCTTTTTGTCCTGGTCTTGCTTGGCTTCGTCGCCACTGACTTCATTATCACCATTACGCTCTCTGCCGCGGACGCCACCGCACACATCATCGAGAATCCCTTTACTCCCGAACTCCTTAAACATCAGGTCGGCATTACCCTGGTCCTCGTCGCACTATTGGGCGCCATCTTTCTCCGCGGCTTCAAAGAAGCAATTGGTATTGCCGTGATCCTGGTTGCGGCGTATCTGCTGATCAACCTAATTGTCGTAGGTTTTGGGTTATTCCAATTGTTCACGCATCCACATTATTTTTCAGAATGGAGACAGGCTCTGATTCACCACCCGCGAGTGCATGGCAACATGTGGCTCATTGTGGGGGTGTCGCTGATTCTTTTTCCAAAACTTGCACTGGGACTATCGGGTTTTGAAACCGGCGTGGCCGTGATGCCGCTGGTTAAGGGAGACGCAGACTTAAGCGAAGCCGACTGGGAAGACATCCACTCGACCCGGACCGGCCGTGCTCCTGAACCACACACGCATCAACTGCTCGAGGGGCGAATTAAGAACACTCGCAAGCTACTACGCACCGCCGCGTTGATCATGAGCGTGTTTCTTATTACCAGCAGCCTGGTGACGACGATGCTGATCCCCGCGGAGAAGTTTCAGGAGGGTGGTGAGGCAAACGGGCGCGCACTCGCATACCTTGCTCACCATTTCTTCGGCGACATATTCGGCTCCATGTACGACCTGAGCACGATCTCGATTCTCTGGTTTGCCGGCGCCTCAGCCATGGCGGGTCTGCTCAGTATCGTCCCGCGTTATTTACCTCGGTATGGCATGGCTCCCCAGTGGGCCAAGGCTACCCGGCCGCTGACGCTTGTCTATACGCTGATCGCCATCGCAGTCACATTGATTTTCAATGCCGACGTTGACGCTCAGGGTGGGGCCTACGCCACTGGCGTGCTGGTCCTGATGACTTCGGCGGCGATTGCTGTGACGCTGGCAATGCGCAAGCGGGGTCAAAACTGGATTCCTTTCCTTCTCATCGCGATCGTGTTTGCTTACACGACTATTCAAAACATTCATGAGCGCCCGGAGGGCATCAAGATCGCCTCGTTTTTCATTCTGGCGATCGTGGTGTCTTCGCTTGTCTCACGGGTTTGGCGTTCTACTGAACTACGAGTGGAACGCATTGAGCTGGATGACGTGGCGCGCGAGTTCGTGCGCAAAGCCGCGGCTGGGACTGTGCGCATTATCGCCAATCGCCTCGATACCGGAGATGCTCAGGAATATGAAATCAAAGAGAGAGAAAAGCGAACTGACAATCACATACCGCCGGGCGAGCCAATTCTTTTCTTCGAAGTAACCCCGGGGGATGCGTCAGAATTCTCAGGCGTGCTGCAAGTCCATGGGGAAAGAGTTGACGGGCATAAGGTCTTGCGGACCGTGTCACCTGCCGTGCCGAATGCCATTGCTGCCTTCTTGCTGTTCCTGCGCGACGAAACCGGTAAGTTGCCTCATGTCTATTTTGGTTGGAGCGAAGGCAATCCCCTGTCGTACTTGATGAAGTACATCGCCTTTGGTGAAGGTGATACGGCCCCAGTGACACATGAGGTGCTGCGACAAGCTGAAAAAAATCCAGACCGGCGGCCAATTGTGCACGTTGGGGGTTGATAGACTCAGGCTTCCCTAAAAGTTTGGGTAGTGGGGTGATTACCCCACTACCAAAGTTTGATAAGCCTGGTCAACGGGAGTAACATCCTGAGATTGACAATCAGATGTCTGCCGAAGTCGCTCGCACAAGGGTGAGTGACGCGGGGGAACCAAGCGTTTCGCTGCTGCGAAACACGGGGCGAATCACGAGGCGCTCATAAGAGATGCTTTGTGTAGAACACTTCCAGTTCGAGCCCGACAGCTAACCTCGTAGGCCCATAGGAAGGGCAGTGCCGCGATCATTTATAGGCGCGGGGCTCATTGCTCCGCGCCTTTTTTCGTTTTCGCCGGCACTGTCAGCTCAAGTGGGAGAGCAGCGTCGTTGCCATGGAGGTCTTCAATGGTCACATCGCTCAAGCGTTTTTTGGTCGGCAGCCCCATGAGGACGGAGCAGGCCATCCATGAACGCTTAACTAAGAAAACCGCGCTCGCAGTTTTCTCCTCTGACGCACTTTCATCCGTTGCTTACTCGACGGAAGCGATCCTGTTAGTTTTGCTGGCAGCCGGCACCGCAGCGATTGCTTATCTTCCGTTCATCGCCATTGGCATAACTGCTCTACTCGGGATCCTCGTTCTTTCTTATCGCCAAACTATTCACGCCTATCCTTCAGGTGGAGGCGCCTACATAGTTGCCAAGGATAATCTTGGCACCCAGACTGGCCTGGTTGCCGCGGCGTCATTGCTGGTCGACTACATCCTCACGGTCGCCGTTTCAGTTTCGGCAGGAGTGGCGGCAATTACTTCCGCAGCTCAGGGGACAAGGTTCGCGTTCCTTCATGAACATCGGGTTGGGATGGGCATTTTCTTCGTCGCCTTCATCGCTCTCATAAACCTGCGAGGCGTAAGGGAATCAGGAGCATTCTTTGCCGGACCCACTTATCTCTTCATCCTCTCAATGCTGGCATTGATAGTGGTTGGATTTATTCGCTATTGGACTACCCACGAGGTGATGGCAACCCCGGCGGAAGTCTATTTCGACCCATCAGTCGGTGCGGTGGCTAGTCATGCGTTGACAGGCGGAGCCTTGCTTTGGCTCTTGATGCGGGCATTTGCTGCAGGCTGTACGGCGTTGACAGGCGTGGAAGCGATCTCTAATGGTATTCCCGCTTTCAAACAGCCAGAATCAAAAAACGCCGCGACGACTTTGACTTTCATGGCTGTGATCATGGTCATACTAATCCTTGGATCGGGATTCCTCGCCTACAACCTCAACGCCCATCCTCCCGGACCACAAGAGACTTTGCTCTCTGCGATGGGACGCCACATATTCGGGGGTGGAATTCCATACTACGTTCTGCAGGCGGCAACTGCGGCGATTCTCGTTCTGGCGGCCAACACGTCCTTTGCGGACTTTCCTCGTCTTGCCAGTCTCTTGGCTGCGGACAGATTCCTTCCGCGGCAGTTGGCGAGTCGTGGCGATCGGTTGGTGTTCTCTAATGGCGTTCTGATCCTTGCGTTATTGGCTTCAGGCCTGATCGTAATCTTCAAAGGGAATGAGCAGTCGATGCTGCCGCTCTATGCGCTGGGTGTTTTCATCTCCTTCACGCTTTCCCAGGCCGGAATGGTGGTGCACTGGAAACGCCTGCGTCAGGCTGATGAAGCCAAGCGACGGATCACAGAGGAAGAGGAAATACATCGCACTGAGACACCCGACACCGGAGCCGCCAGTCACGAAGCGGAACGATTACGGGCCATTGATCGGGATGTTGGTGGCAACTGGCTCGTTTCGATGGTTATTAACTCGGTCGGCGCTTTGGTTAGTTTCGTCGTGTTGGTTGTTATTACAGTAACCAAGTTTACGCATGGAGCCTGGGCAGTTGTTCTGTTAATACCGTTGATTGTTTGGATGTTTCGCTCGATAAGGGAACACTACCTGGAGATCGCCAGGCAGTTATCCACGGAAGGCGTCGTGCCCGAAACGTCTATCGCAAAACACCAGGTGTTGGTGCCGATTTCCGGGATACATCGCGGCGTCATCTTCGCGCTCGATTATGCGAAGTCGATAGCGCCCGGCCACGTGACTGCTGTTTACGTAGACTTCAACGAGGAAGCAACGCAAAAGCTAAGGGAGAAGTGGCCGCTTTGGGGTAAAGGTGTGGAGCTCGTGATCTTGCAATCGCCCTATCGCTCGCTGACTCGCCCGCTGCTGCGTTATGTTGAGCGTATTTCAAAACAGAGCGATAACCAAATGATCACAGTGCTTCTGCCAGAGTTTGTTCCGGCAAAATGGTGGCACCAGCTACTGCACAATCAGAGTTCGCTGCTCTTGAAAGGTGCGTTGCTTTTTAGGAAGGGTGTTATCGTTACGAGTGTGCCTTACCATTTGGAGAAGTGATCGTGGGAAGCCTTAGTGAGAGATAGGTGGGAGCAGGCACGACGTCAGTTGAGAGTTTCTAGCTGTGAGGATTTTTGTGAGCCGGGGATCTAACTAAGCGTTGGCGGATTTATTTGCTTCGTTAGCACGACCTGCCAGAAAACAGGAGCGACAGTAAACGGGCCGGCCTTGAGAAGGATAAAAGGGAACGGTCGTCTGTTGTCCACATTGTGCGCATTGTACCGAAACTTCCACGCGCTGCCGGATGCCGGATGTTTGGGCCGCGGTAATGGCAGCTAACCTTTCGTTCTTGGCTTGCTTGCACGGCTTGCACCGCTTTGGTTCGTTCTTCAATCCCTTGTCATGGAAAAAGGCTTGCTCCCCAGACGTCCAGATGAAATTCTCGTTACAATCTACGCATTTGATGCTGCGGTCTAGATGTTCGGAATCTGAGGTCGTATCAAATTCATGGAGCTCTTCTGACATGATTCGTTCTCCCCGGATCGGTCGAACTATGATCCAAATAGAGGGCGGGGCCACTCGGAAGCGGTTCTGCCTTTGTTCAAAGAGGGGCCGCATTTTCCTGGCGAGTATCGGGGTGTGCGCTGGCTGCCCTCGAACAGGCGAAGCGGATGTGGAAAAGTATAACTATGGCGAAATTGTGTCAAGGTTAAAAAGGATTATTGTGGAATGAGGTCTACTGACCCAATGGGGGTTGAGGAGTGTCGCCAACTATGAAAGTGCTGGTCGTAGGCTCAGGAGGCCGGGAACACGCGATCCTTTGGGCTTTAAAACGAACCTCAAAAGTACCACTCGAGCTCTTCTGCGCCCCAGGCAACAGTGGCATTTCCCAGCTCGCCGAATGCGTTCCCATTCCTGTCACAGACCGCGCTTCACTACTGGAGTTTGCCCGTTCGCACGCTATCGATATGACAGTCGTTGGCCCTGAGGGCCCGCTGGCTGATGGAATCGTCGACGAATTCGAGCGGAGTGGACTAAAGATTGTAGGGCCCAGCCGCGCTGCTTCACGCCTCGAAGCGAGTAAGTCGTTTGCCAAAGATTTCATGCATCGCCACAAGATACCGACGGCTAAATTTAGTGTCGCTAATTCTGCGGCTGAAGCCCTGGCAGCGTTGCGTGGTGGAAGGTTTGGCCCGCCCCAGTCTCCGGTTGTCGTTAAGGCCGATGGACTCGCCGCCGGCAAAGGCGTGGTCGTGGCGTCTACCCGCGCGGACGCGGAAACGGCCGTTGCCGAGCTAACCAGCGGGGCCCTGGTTTCATCAGAAGCTGCAAAACAGATCGTGATTGAAGAAGCCCTCACGGGAAGGGAAGTGTCAATCTTGCTGTTCGCCGACGGCCACGACTATGCGCTGATGCCACCCGCTCGCGACCACAAGCGGATTGGAGAAAACGATACGGGACCTAACACTGGTGGAATGGGCGCGATCACCGATCCGTCCGTCCTCGACAACGCAACGCTGGATCGCATCGTGCGGGAGGTTGTCGAGCCAACGCTGCAGGGATCTCGTCAGGAGGGCTTTCCTTTTCGCGGTATTCTCTTCATCGGGTTAATGCTGACTGCCGCTGGTCCCCGGGTGCTTGAGTACAACGCGCGATTTGGAGATCCGGAGACGCAAGCCATTCTGGTGAGACTAAACTCCGATCTGTGCCAGATATTCCAAGCGATGATCGCGGGAAATCTAAAGGACGTCAGCGTCGAATGGAGCGACAGCTCCTCGGCATGCGTGGTGTTGGCAAGCGGTGGTTATCCGGGACCGTACGAATCAGGTGTGGCTATCACGGGACTAGGTCGCCTCGCGAATGAGGAGGATTTACAGGTCTTCCATGCCGGCACGTCTAAGTTAGAAGGCGGCGATTTTGTGACTAGCGGGGGGCGTGTATTGGGAATAACGGCCACGGATGCGACGCTGGAAAAAGCACTGGCAAGGTGTTACGACGCAATCGACAAAGTTAACTGGGAAGGAATGCAGTATCGGCGAGATATCGGCCAATTCAATGAGAGTTTGAAAGCGCACGGTTCAGAGTTGAAGCTCTAGCCTGCTGCCCGATAACAGCAGCCTTGAGCGGTAACCATGAACTACAGGCCTTTTCTCGAAGCGCACAACTACTGCTATACTTCGCTTTACGTACGCAATCGTATTTTGAACCCTTCGCAGCCATTTAACGTACATATACGGGCGCGGGAATTTGAGAAGCACGACTAAGATCGCACATCTTTTGGTAGAGGATCGGTGACGACATGGGACTTTTTAGCAGAATTTCGCGTTCGGTGCGGGCCCTATTCGGCGGAATAATCGAGTCAACTGAGAATCCGGAACTCATTCTTCAGCAAACAATCCGCGACATGCGCGACCGCGTGCCCGAGTTAAATAACTCTGTGGCTCAGGTAATGGCCACGGAAAAGCTGTTGGCAAAAAGCAAAGAACGTCTGGAGACCCAGGTCGTTGACCTGGATTCGAAGATCCGGGCCTCGGTAAAACTGAGCCGCGACGACATCGCCACCGCCTACATCGGTCAACTGCAACAGGCGCAGATGGACTTGCAGAAGACTTCGCAGCAACTTGAGCACGCCACGCTGGCATCGAAACAAGCGCTCAAGGCGCGCGACAATTATGTGTTGCAGATGCAGCGGCGTACGGCTGAAGCGATGCAGCTGATTAATCAGTCGAAGCAGGCAAAGCTACAGGAGCAGCTGGCTCAGACGATGGAGTCGTTCCAAATTGGCGACGACGCGTCCACTTTCGATGAGATGCGCGACAAGATTGATCGTCGTGCCGCC
>JBGPYG010000126.1:0-8856 GCA_041493085.1 Pyrinomonadaceae bacterium
GTGTGTTGCCTCGGCGAAGTGAATAAGGCAGCCAGGAGCTTTGCGGCAAGGAAGTAGTTCGATAAGCAAATTGTTGCGCATCGAGGTCGTCGCAAGGTCTCGAACGTTCCTGCAACCTAAACCCTATGGGGCCCAAACAATCAATAATGATTACCGGCTCCCGCGACGTGGATCGCGAGGCGGCGCGCACATTATTCGAGCAGCACCTTTCATCATTTCTGTCTCAAGGTAGAACCTGGCTCGTTGGCAGTGGTCGCGGCGTAGACCAGTGGGCGATGGAATGGCTCTTGGAGAACAGCGAAATCTGTTGGGCTGTTGTTCCGTACACGCGCTTTAAGCAGCCCCGATGGGTTCAACCCTGGCTTGAGCAACTCGATCGAATCGTTGAGTTACAGCTTCCCAAGCGCAAGACTGCTTCGGCAATTAGAAACCGTCATATGGTGGATCTGTCCGGGATCGTATTCGGCTTTTGGTTGGGTAAGGGCGGCACCACTGTCAAGACTCTCAAGTATGCGCTACGGCAACGGCGCGAAGTGCACGCCATCCCCGTTTTTAAGGCCGGGGATAATGAGGCGGATTAGAGTGTCGGCTGCTTACCCCTATATCAGAACTTACAGGATTCATCGACTAAAATATTGCTATTGACTTCTGCGGAAGATAGGAATATTGTCCCCGCTGTTGTCACAGTAATAGCGCTGGATTCTCACGGGCCTCTGCCTCGCGCAAACTCGCAAACAATTCAGCTCCAAAAATTGAGTCGCGCTGTCTACCTCGCTCACGCGCATTCCTCCAGGGAGCCAAATCATGGCATTCACCGATAATTGTGACCTCTTCGCTTCTGTTCACGAAAAGGGTGTGAACCGAGTTATCAACCACATAATGCGCCAGCGGCCTTCGCTCTTTAACTATGCTACCGCTGATATAGCCCATAACCGGGAATTATGGTGCGCGAACGTTGAGTTTACGCCTGACGTTCCGAAGTATGGGAATCCTTTGTTTACGATTATGGATCCGTTCCCGATATTGGGCGCCGATTGGCCGCCGGTTGGTATTGGCTTCATCGTACAGCTCACCAAGATACAAATCGACTTCCATCCGGGAAATGTCATTTCGTTACCGAGCGAGTTGTCGCCTCCGCTGAAAAAGCAACGCTTTGCGCTCGAACTCAAAGTCTGTGGCGCTCTTGCCTGTCCTTCCCAGAAAGAGATCGACGGGATCCCGATCCCGCCGCCGGACACGCGGAAGGAAAACAGGAAACCCCCACCTCCCGTGGTACTCCATGGACAACTCCAATGCTTCTGCCTCGAGGTGTTTGTGGTAGGGCATTTTGAACGACAGTTCATTAACGGCAAAGAGTCGATAGTCGGCAAGGTAGACGGCATAGAGATAGTTGACATTAAGCCCGACGGCCTTGAGAACAATATCGAATGTTACATGAAGACTATGATTAACGTGTTACTTCGAGAAAAGCTGACAATCGCCATCGAGACGCTGACGATGAGCTTCCCGCTCTTCGGCCTCGCGACAGTCGCGCTTTTCCCGACGCCCAATCCGCCCATACCCAACAATCCGGCGATTGAAGACGATCAACTCAAAGTCTTCATCTCGATGAATGTTATCTGACGAGGTAATCCTATGTCTCACATAACAATTGCTGCTTCCGCAAAGGCTTTCGAACAAATCTTCAAGGCTGTGCGTGATCATTTTCATTTCAGTAAGTCTGATACCGGGACCTTTGGCCCCTTCTCCGCTACTTACTGGGTAGCCCTTCATCTTGAGGGGGGTACTCTTCAGCTCAACGATGACAACACTGTCGAGGTCCAGGATGTCGACATCGTATTTGACACATTGAAGGTGCAGGTTTGCTTCACAATCCCGGGCTGGTGCACGCCCAGTTTCTGCATAGTCCCCGACCCTTGGAACGGCTGCCTCGTCGGTTTCCCGAGCATCTGTATTCCTCCAGGGGGTGGCACCACAATTTGCATAACGCTCGATCTAAGTGGCCTCGTTTCCGAGATTTCGGATCTCAAGGCCAGCCTGTTGACGAACTATTTCGTTGACCCGGCCCGACTTCCAGCGTGGTCAGACCTTGATGCGGAATTCGCCGGGCATCCCAATAAATGGAGAGTCTTTATCGATCCGGTTTGGGTGCACGTGGATCCGATTGACATCCCGGCAACGGTAGGCAATTTATTCGAGAACGCTGTGCATAATGCTATCGACAACCTGTTTCCCGGTTGGGTTCCCCAGTGGGCGAAGGATTGGCTGTGGTCAATCATCGGACCTGTGATCGACGTCATCAAAGCTGCTCTTAACATCGTGGGCGAAATCAATGAATGGCTTGCCGATTTGTTGGGGAATCAATTCGACCTCCTCGGTCTGATTGAGACGGCGGTCGCTGATTACTTCGCAAGCCAGAATCCAATCTACGAATTCGAGGATCCATATCCCGTCCTTCCCGCTGACGGCATTCTTATTCCTGTCAAGGTTCCTATTCGTGAGCTGACGGCGGAAGTAAACTCGCGCGAGATGATTGTCCGCGCCAACATAGGGGGATAGCCATGAAAACACTTAACTTGGACAGGAACTTTTTTACGCAAATTGGTCTGGACAGCAGCTCACTGACGATGCATGGAACCATCGTGCATAGTCCCAGGGAGCCGGGAGAGTACAGGGGCACCGTGCGTCGAGGGCAGCTGCCCGAGGCAGTGTTTTATATTTCGGCTGACAAGAATAGCCCGGTGGCCCATGTCAATATCGACCTTGCATCTCTAGTCGGGGATTCGCGCTCAGAGTCAGACTGCTGCAAAGACAAAGATAAGAACTGCTTTGTGGTAAACCCAAAGGGATATGTAGTGTTCCACGTATCCGGCGGCGCCGGTGGATACTATGTGCACCTTAGAAGAGCCGAGGAAAACCCTAAGGCAAAGGTTTTCGATAGCCGGCATCTTGATGAAGGCGACATCTTTGCGGGGGTTCTTTTGCGTCCGGGAGCATATTCGGTAAAGAACGTGCTCAGCAAAGGAGAAGGCCAAATCATAGTGTCTTATCCTGTCATTGGCGAGACCGCCTACCGTCCGCCAAATCCGGTGACGATAGAGTTTGCCTCCGGAGGAATCACCCCGCGTGAGGTCCGTCTTCTTCCTGGGCAGGGGCTGAACTGCCACGTCAAAGAGCCCTCGCGCATCAAAATCGAACTGGTAACACCAGACGACGGTCCAAAATACGAGCATCGCGAGCCGATTAAGAGCGGATGGCAGAAACACAAATTAACGAGAAGCTAAGCCAAGGAACTCACCTGCACAGTGAAGGGCTATTAAGTTCTGGCGGCCCTCGCAAAGAGTCAGTCGGCTCGTCCTGGTACGACCATTTCGTCGCGCAGCTTGCGACCTTAATCCCGCGATTCGGTTTGGAGTCCCAGCTTCAGCAGGTGATCGCCGCCTTTGAGATGATTCTTAGGGAGTCGCTTGCGACCCCGTACAACTGCCCGCCACCTAACTTCTCCCGCATTAACTTTGACGGCATTCCCTTGCAGTATTCTCTGGCGCTGGGAGCTTTTGAGCCGGCGCTGCAGTTCATCGGCGAAGCCAGTATCCCGGGTTCATCGACCGCTGCCAGGCTCAAGGTCAGCAAAGAAAGAATTAGCACTCTGATTGAGCTCCTTGACATCGAAAGCTCATCATTTGCACTTTCTGAACTGCTTGATGAAACTGTGCCCGAAGCCGATCAGGATCTGCTTTGGGATCCTGCGGGAGCATTGTGGCTCTCTCCGACCTTTTCACCTGACCGGAAGCCGAAACTTACAATCTATATCAACGCTAAGTGGGGAGCGGATCACAAAAGGAGACGCCGATTAGATAGGTTCGCGTCAATTCTCGGCGCCGAGGAGCAGTGGAGGAAATTTGAAGAACTTGCTTACGGCCAGATGTCACCTTTGGGAGCAGCGGTTACGCTTACAGCAGACTCTCGCCCAACAGGGAGAATTTATCTGAGCGCTTTCGGAAAAACCGTTGATTACTATGCGAGTCTCGCTCGGGCGATGACGGCCGCGTCATTTGATCAATTGCTTGGACGCTACGCTAGCATCACTTTAGGGGAAGATTGTAAGTACCCGACACAGTCCGCCGTTTGCTCAATCGGTCTTGATTCAGTTGAGGAGCCGGATTTGAAATTTGAGCTGTGCGGGCATTGCGCCTTTGCGAGCGACGTGGAGGCGCGGTCCAAATGTTTGGATTGGCTGGCATTCCAGAACGTGGATCCGACACCCTACCTGCTAGTGTTGGACACTCTCTCTGAGAATCGTCTTGGTTCGACTGCGTCGACTCTTCATGCCTATGTAGGTATCGGCTTAAAGCGAGGGCAGCCATACTCGACAATCTACCTAAAGCCAAACGCGATCCGGAAGGGATATGAGCACCGGGTATAGAACAGTTAACGACGATGCTTTAGCTGCCGGTTTGGAATACATCTTGAGTCTTCAAGCGATGGATGGTAGCTGGACCGAATGGGAGTTACCTCCTGGAAGATCATCTCCGTGGACCACCGCGTTTGTAGGATACAAATTACGAGTCTTGCCGTCGCATTTGGCGAAGCGGGCATCAGCGGCAAAGCAACGAGCAGCCGAGTGGCTTGCCCAGGCCGAAGGTACGGGCGGAGGGTGGGGGTACAACGAAATTGTGGGCCCAGACGCAGATTCGACTGCGTTTGGTATCCTGTTCCTCTCCTCACAGGGACGTACCATCCAGGAAACCAGTTACGACCGTCTCTGTTCCTTTCATAATAACGATGGAGGCTTTTCCACTTACCTCCCTCAAGACAGCAATGATTCCTGGGGCGTGTCGCATGCCGATGTGAGTCCAATAGCGCTTCTTGCCGTTCTGACAAAGTATCCAAGGACGAGTAGTTTGGTTCAACGAGGAGTTGAATATGTCCTCAGTCAGCGAACTTCTGTTGGGTTGTGGAATTCCTTTTGGTGGGAATCGCCGCTTTATGCAACCGAAGCTAACCTCTCGCTCCTCAGCACCGTCTGCCCCAAGTTCGATACCTCGAAATCCTACGAGAGCCTGGCTGGTATGGCGCCGCAAAACGCATTCGAAGCCGCGCTCTTGCTGTCCAGTATGCTGTATGTCCGTCCGGGTTACCGGTCGGATGCAAGTGGCCCGTTGATTGATTGGATCATCGAACGACAGCAAGGCGACGGCAGTTGGGAAAGCGCGCCAATCCTGAGAGTAACCAGGCGCGACTGCTTTGAACCCTGGCAATGCGAACACCCTGGCGATCGCTTCGCGGATCCCACTCGACTGTTCACTTGTTCGGTTGTTCTTGAAGCGCTCTCGAGGGCCGTTGGGATCCTGTAAAGACTCTAAGGTCTGCGCTGCGGCAACGCCGGGAAGTGCATGCCATCCCGGTGGTTTCGAAAACTGATTGATAACGGGCAGGCCCGCTGTCCCCCTCCCGATCAAAGCCTCACTCAGCGAGCTTTCAATCCACGCTATCTCGTGGATGGGAGGGTCGAGGTGCGGCGGTCAAAGAAGGAACCCACCGTCGCTACCATTCGCTTTATTCGTCGCACTACTTTCGGCAGGATCCAAGCCAGCACCAAAAGGAAAACTCCGATGACCATTAATATGACGATCGGATGGAGCACTGCCAGCACGGCTGCGGCGACAGCGATAATGTCTTCAAAGATTGAGAGCAGCCAGTTGCTGAAAGGTTCGGGGCTAGCGTTTGCCGATGCCCGAATCGTAGCTTTACTGCCGTGAGTGGAGAGTGCCAGCCCGCCTCCTACGAGGAAGGCTACCACTTGAACTGTCGGGTTGATGTCGGAAGTGGCCGCCGCCGCGATTGCTGCGCCCGCCGGCACCCGAATGAAAGTGTGTATGGCATCCCAGACGGTATCGACGTAAGGAATCTTGTCTGCGAAAAACTCGATCACATAAAGGGCCATGGCGATGCCGATAATCCACCAATTATCCAACACGTGAAGACCTCCAGGAAGGTGGGCGAGTTTGTAATGCTCCAGCAGCCCCATCACCGCTACGGTCGCGTAGAGGTTGATGCCGGAAGTCCAAGCTGTCCCAAACGCCAGGCCGAGAACTTGTATCAGGTTCATCTTTGTCCCTCAGAATCTGTCGTCAACTTAACGGATCCCTTTCCTGCAATCAAATTGTGACTACTTTCCAGTAGCTTCTCCCCAAATCTTAGGAGGAATAGAAAACATGTCTATAGCACGCATCACTGAAATCAGTTCTACGTCCACAAAGAGCTTTGAGGACGCAATTCAAAGCGGCGTAAAGCGCGCCACCGGAACACTGCGCAATGTACGCAGCGCCTGGGTCAAAGAGCAGCAAATCAAGATCGAAGACAACAACATTGTCGAATATCAAGTGAACATGATGATTACTTTTGTCCTGGATGAGGGTGATCAAGTCGACATCGCGTAAAGTGGGCTTCGATGCCTAAGCGGCCTCCGGGCTCATGAAGCACCTATCCCAATCGTTCTGCGGTCAAAACGTTGACTTGCATTTGCTTTAGGCGTAGAAAGATCTGGCTTTAGAATTTTTCCGAGGAGGAAACCGAAGTTGACAAGGAAAATACTTGCTATCGTGGCGTTTGCTGTCCTCTGCTGTGGCAGTGTGGTTCTCGCGGGCCAGAACACAAACAGCAGCACGACCATGAAGCCTAACACCATGGACAATGGAAGGATGATGAGGGGCAGGCATCATCGTCATCGACGCGCACATAGGATGAACCGGCGTCACCGTCGCGGGAGGATGGGCAACAAGAACAGCAACATGTAGCACCCGGTCAGTAAAACGGGTCTTAAAAGGCGGCTGCTTTTCCCGAAAAGGCGTCGCCTTTTTGTTAATTGCGAATTCACTTTCTCCGCCTTGTCGCGTCCTTTCGACCGCCGGGAAGAAACAGTTTCCTAATTTTTCGTTCCTTCCGCCAGTCGTTTGAAGTTGAGCAGTTGACGACGCATCATTATTAAATCTCCCCAAGGCAGCAACGCCCGCATCAATCTTCCCTTTACTCCAGGCGGATATTTTGCAACTAACTTGACGAGCAAACGGCAGCGATTTGTCGGGCCCGGCACAATTACGTAGCTTACGACAACGTCACCAAGTGTTCTTGAGGAGCTCGAACGCGGCTTTGTTCGAATCGTGAGGTGGCGTCCTTGCTCAAACCCGATAAGATCAAATATTCCCATGACCTCCTGACCAATCGCGAGGTTGTCGAGGCCCGGAGTCAATTCGCACGGACTCTGCCTTCCGAAGTTATCGATCCAATCGTAGCTGTAGGGCGCGGCGCGCATCTGACAGAGCCAGCGGAACACCGTTTCCGGTGAGGCATCGATGGTCACACCGCGATATAGCGCCGCATCGGGTTGCGAGATGATGCCGTCACACGGAAAGGCGAGCCGTCGCTCTTGCGGTTCCGTGCCCCAGGTTTCACTGATGGATGACATTGTTACTACTCGGATGATGCGTCGAGGATAGCATTAGATCAGAGGTCAGAGGACAGAAGTCAGAGATCAGAGGTCAGAAGTCCGAGGCGGATTTCCTGGTTCTGATCTTTGAACTCTGACCTCTGACCTCTGACTTCTGACCTCTGATTTCTGTTGCAAAGTTCCACTGCCTGATCTACGTTCTACGCCCAAAGCAAACATGGACAACGACGAGCAGAATATTCCGCCAGCCAAAGAGCCTGCAGAACCAGCGCCACTTGGCCTGCGGCATCGAGAGTGGCGACTGATCGCGATCATCATCTCCATTAAGGCGCTACTCTTTCTGTTCGCGGGCCAGAGCTACCAGGTGTTGCAAAATCAGCGTGTCGCCGGACTGCGCGGCTGGCTGGAGATTTGGAATCGCTGGGACGCCCTCAACTATCAAAAGCTGGCGCAGTTTGGCTATAGCGCAACGGGCGAGATGCAGCCGCTATTGGTTTTTTATCCTTTGTACCCCTGGACTGTGAGGCTGTTCGCCTTTGTTACTCGTGATTATTTAGTCAGCGCATTCATAGTCTCGACCCTCGCATCCCTCATCACGGCGATTGTGCTGCAGCGTCTGGTTGAGCTCGATTACTCAAAGGAGCTGGCCCAGCGCGCAGTTTGGTTCTTGTTCATATTTCCTACCAGCTACTTTCTGCACATCGGCTACACCGAAAGCCTTTTCCTGATGCTGGCGCTGAGTTGCGTGTTTGCCGCACGCAAGCAACGCTGGTTACTGGCCGGATTGTTTGGCGCACTCACCTGCCTGACACGGGCGAATGGCCTGGTGCTGGTGCCGGTGCTTATTGCGGAGGCGGGACATCAATACTGGAACACGCGCCGTTGGCAATGGGAGTGGCTCTGCATCGGCGTGGTGTGCTTGGGATTCGGCGGCTACCTGCTGCTCAACAAACATGTGACCGGCGATCCGTTTGCCTTCACGTCGCTCATGCAGCAGTTCTTCAGTAAGTCGTTGTCTGCTCCGTGGACCGGCATCGATAACGCGATCGGCTCGATGAGTCGAGCGCCTTCGGAAGCAGAAATGATCAGCACGCAGGAAGTCCTATTCATTGCGCTCGGCCTCGTTTGCACGATCGTGAGCTGGATCAAGCTGCGGCCGGCTTACAGCGTATGGATGACTGGCAACTGGCTGCTGTTCGTGAGCGTGAGTTTTGTGCTGAGCGTGCCGCGTTACACGCTGACCATGTTTCCTATCTACATTCTTTTTGCCATGCTCGCGGCCCGGCGCGTCTGGCTGGCAGTGATCACGTTCTGGTCGATTCTGTATCTATCGTTCTTCGCAAGCTTGTTTGTCTGGGGACGTTGGGCCTTTTGAGAAAGACCGGCCGCGGATGAACGCAGATAAA
>JBGPYG010000286.1:0-5617 GCA_041493085.1 Pyrinomonadaceae bacterium
AGAGGTCAGAGGTCAGAGATCAGAGGTCAGAAGTCTGAGGTCAGTGGTCAGGTCAACTGTCCGTCTAGGTTAGATACGGGAGCGTTGGAAGTTTGACTGACCTCTGACCTCTGATCTCTGACCTCTGACCTCTGACCTCTTGACCTCTGACCTCTGCCTCACATAGTCCAGTTGACACATCAATGTTGGCTGAATAGAATTCGACTACCCCTAGAACATTGAACCAGCGCAGGAGGAAGTGAGAGTGAAAACAACTATACGTGTCAATCGCAAGCGACCAGAGTCAATGACCAAACAGATTACGGACCAGCTCAGTAGCCTTATCGAATCAGGGGCCATGACGGTAGGCAGTTATCTACCGAGTGAGCGCGAACTCGCCAACTCACTGAAGGTAGCGCGAAACGTCGTGCGCGGAAGTTATGAGAATCTGATGAAGGCAGGAAGAATCCAGAGCGAAGGTCGCAAAGGTCGAACGGTTAGATCTTCCGGCGGGAAAAAACGCGCCGGCGTCGCGAAACCTTCGAAGGCAGGCTCTAAGGCGCGCAAGAAATAACTTAACAACAGTCCGGCTATAGATCGTTCCCCCTCGCTTAACTAGTAACAAGAAATCACTGGCCGAGATTTGCAGTTTCCTCTCCGAGAGCGAGGATTTCGCTGCGAATTGCCTTACGTTCGGCGAGCAACCGCACGAAAAATCTCCGCCTCACCAGGAAAAAGGCCAGCGCGCGTACTCCGCCCAAAAACCTATCAAATCCCTCGAAGAAAAGGATCGCAACGTAGCCCGCGAACGGAATTACCGCCGCTGCGATCAGCGCAAACCTCCAACCTTCCAGTTTATAGCCAGCGGCGGCGGCGAGAAGCCACGTCAGCGGAAACAGCAGCATTGCCGACATGATCTTGACGGTAGAAACTACGTCATCGTCATTCTTCGAAAACCTTGTAGCGAGGTAACCCCCGAGTCGATAGGCCGGGTAATGGACGACAGCGCCGAGCGTCGCTGGCACAATGAGCACGAGAAAAAGAAAGACGCGAGTTACCAAATGCGTGAACACGTCAAGCGTGGACGTCGGTGGGGAAAAGTCGTCGGGGTCAACCCCAGCCTGAGTCAGTTCCTCCTCAAAGCGGCTCATGCGCACTTCGAGTTTACGTAAACGCTCTGGCGCTAGCTCGCGCAAAACGTGATAGGCCTTGACGAAGCGTTGCTGTAGCTGCAACTCATCAGCAAGACTCTCGCTTCCTTCTTCTTCAGCTTCCGAAGAAAAGATTCTTTCAGCTCGCGTGATCGTTTGTAGGGCTTCTTCATGTTCGGCATCCAGCATCACTTCACGAAGCGCACGCTCAATCCTGTTTGACAGTTCACGCACCTCTGCCCGGGGCGGATTGCCATCGGCTTCAATTTCAACCGGCGACACTGCAAGGGGCTTTCCGAAATAGAGCAACACCGCGCTCCGAAATTTTGTTTTTGAAGTGTAGTAAAGACCGGCGGGAACGATTTTTAGATCTGCGACTTCGCCAGTGGAGACGGCGGCAAGCGCAATCCGCGCGGCCCCGGTCTTGATTGGCCGCAGGCGCGGCTCGTCGTGCGAAACGCCTTCCGGACAAATACCGATGGTGCCACCGCGCCCGAGTAGCTTCCGCGCCGCTATAAACATCTCGCGATTTTTAGCAACGTCTTCGCCTTCATCCTGGTGGCGATATACGGGAATGCAGTCCATCGCGCGAACGAAGTAACCAAGCACCGGCATGCGAAACAGTGGTGACTTTGCCAGAAAAGAAACACGCCGCGGCGCCAGCGATAACAGAAACGCAGGGTCTACCAGAGCGTTCGGATGATTCAGGACGAAAATAACCGGACTCTTTCGCGGCACGTGCTCAAGCCCCACGACCTCAACGCGGCGAAAATAGACGCGCATCGCAAATCTGAGAATGGCAACGATGATTCGACGAGTCATTGGGCTCTGGCGAGACAGGCGAGATTCTAATCTATTACGCGCGGATCAGGTGAGGCTTTGGAGTGCGGGGTAGTGTCCTAATTTCAGTTTTCTCTGTGTAACCTCCGTGTTCTCTGTGTCTCTGTGGTGACCAATTGCTAACAAAGATTCACCACAGAGTCACAGAGAGCACAGAGGACGCACAGAGATTAGTTCAAACCAGGACACTTCCGAGTGCGGCGACCAGTCGCCGCTTTGGTCCGCGGCGGCTTGACGCCGCAATGCTCGATAAAAGGCAACTCGGCAAGGCTGCGACAAGTCGCAGCCGACCAAAGCGCTGACAGGTCAGCGCACTCCAAAGTTATTGCGGAAAGCGGTCTCTGTATTCGCCCGAAACGAGGAAGGCCTTGACCATGTCCGCCTGCTCGAAGTTGCCGCCAAACTGGTTCAGCTTGTTGAGCCAGAATGCGTAGCCACTGCCATCCGGGTCACGACGCAGGTAGCCGAAGTATTCCATCATTACGAACGTCTCGTTGAAGTTCAGGCTCACGAAGCGTGGGTCTTCAGCGATCTGCCGCAGCACGGACGCTCGCGTTGCCGTCTGATTTACTAAGCTACTCACCAGCCCATTTCGCTCGCCGGTGGTGAAGTTGACACCGGTGTGGCTGATTAGCGTATCAACGTAAGCATCATCTGGCAGACTGCCATACGCGCTAACGAACGCCGGACGCTGCACCCAGGCATTCACAAACGCTTGTTTGTTTGTCTCCAACTGTTGTTCCCAGCCGCTGCGCCCCACAATCAAGTTTTGCCCGACGGTCCGCGTGTCCGGCACGAACTCGCTATACAACGGTCGCCGTTCGAAACTCGTCCGGTACAAACTATTGACCAAACCGCCAGTCTGCTGAAACTCTATCGAGAGAAAGTATGCTGCCGAGACATTAACTCTTCTCCGCTCAAGACAAGTCAGATCACTGCCGCAGCCAATCATCTGATCGCTCCAGAAGTTGAACCCACTTTCATCCGGCTCGCGACTTAGAAAATCCAGATAATGTTGACGAACGAAGTATTCAGGCGTATCGAGCGGATTGGTTGTGCCGCCCGTCGGTATCGCGGTAAATGCCGCGTCCGTGCTGTTGCCAAGCTGGCTCAGTGAGCGTTGAGTCGGATTGAAGGTGAAGTTCACGCGCGACGGCGTTACTGTGTAGACGCCGCTGGTCTGAACGCTGTCAAAGCGATAGTAGCCGTTAGCGTCAGTGATGGTCTTGCGGTTTTGCGTGCCCACCATTTGGATTACGGTACCCGATACCGGCGTGCCGTCGCTGCTGTTAGTTGCGCGACCGCTGACGTCACCAAACGCAGCTGTGGGGGCGTTGTATCCCACGCGAAATACCGCGCCGGCGCCGCGCGCGAGATAGTAAAGGCTGCCATCGGCAGTCACGATCAGATCGACTGGGTTAGAAATTCCCGATGCGAAGCCGGTCGCGGTGCCTGTTGCGGGATCAAAGCGGCGAATCCAACCGGTACAAAACTCGGCAAAGAAATACTTGCCTACATAATCGGCTGGAAACAACACCGTCGTTGGATCGTAGAAAGCTCCCCCGGTTATCGCGCAACCAGTGGTAGAGGAACTCCCGTGCCCATACTGAAATAATGGATCGCGAAAGTTTGCGTTCGGCGGTGAACAGACGCCCTCGCAAAGGGACCAACCATAGTTTGAGCCCGCGATGCCGTCGTTGATCTCTTCCCAGGTATTCTGGCCCACATCGTTAATAAACATTCTTCCGGAGCCAGGCTGAAAGGTGAACGTATAGGGATTGCGCAACCCGACGGTCCAGATCGCGCGGTTGTTGCCAGAGGGAGAGCCTGCGATTCCCAGGAAGGTTGTTGGATTGTCTGAAGGAATTGTCCCGTCAGAATTGATTCGCAGAATTTTTCCCAGCAGGTTGCCGAGCGTCTGCGAGTTTGCAGCGTTGGCATTCTCGCCCGCCGCGACGTAGAGCTTGCCATCCGGCCCAAAGTGTATCGCGCCGCCGTTGTGATTTGTCGCGCCGCTTAGATTGTTAAGGTCGAAAATAGCGACTTCACTGCCTGCTAGCGCTATGTCTCCGTTTGCGGTGAAGCGACTGACTCTGTTGTGAACCGCAGGAGTTGGCGACGTGTAGTAAACGTAAACGAACTGGTTCGTGGCGAAGTCTGGGTCAAAGGCAACTCCCAGCAGCCCGCGCTCCCCTGCCGAATCCACCGTGAGCGTCACGAAGGGTGTCGCCAGTAGCGCGCCATTCTTGACGACCCGCAACTGTCCACCCTGTTGACAAACAAAAAGGCGCCCATCGGGTGCGAAGGCCATGGCGGTTGGACTGGTCAGGCCGCTGGCAATCTGCGACTCCGAAAAGTTGGTTGGCAAAGTGGCTGCCATGACTGGCGAAAACAAGCTGAGCGCCGGCAGAAGCAATACGCCTGCGACCCCAACCACGCGCGCCGCTCTGCGAAAAGCCCGCACCGCAAACTGCGATGAGGCAATCCTGGAAAAACGTCGGCTGGAAAACGTGGACTGCGCGCCAGACATGGCCTGCATTCTTGTGCCCTCAATCAAGTAGTCAAAAACTAGTGAGGGGCGTCGGGGGCAGAGAATTAAGAATAGTGTTTTGCGACGGGCTTGTCCATCGTCGCGTTGACCCCTTGTGAGTAAGCCTCAAATCTCAAACAGGGCATGTGACTCAACGCTTTTCCTGGGACCGCGGGCGTCTCGCCCGCTTTCGTTGAATGCCACTTTGTCAGAGTTGAAAGACGCAACCTTAACTTGAGTGAACTTGTTGCTTGATGCGGGCGAGACGCCCGCGGTCCCAGGAGGAGGTTGCACTTAAGACTTCAAGCTGAGGGCTGCTCCTAATGCTAAAGATGCGTGCCCAGCCGTTTAGTGTAATAATACCGGCGCTATCCCCCTACAATTTGTTGACCACTCTCGAGAGGACTTGTATGAAGCGCTTCGTCATCGCGATTTCTGTTTTTGTGTTTGCCCTAACCTCGTGCGCATCGATTGCGACCGCGCAAGAGAACCGTCGTTTCACCGTTGAAGATCTATTGAAGGTGCGCCGCGTCGGCGACCCGCAGGTTTCGCCGGACGGCAAGCGCGTTGCATTTACGATTGGCGACGTCAACTTCGACGCCAACAAAGTCATTACGCAAATCTATGTGATGCCGATTGAAGGCGGCAGCATGACGCAGCTTACGAACGGCGCTAGCTCAGCTACCTCGCCGCGCTGGTCCCCTGACGGAAAGAAGATTGCCTACACCACCGGGGGACAAATCTGGGTGATGGAAAACGATGGCGATAACAAGGATCAGGTCACCAGGATTTCTACGAACGCGGCAGCGCCAGTGTGGTCACCCGACGGTAAATGGATCGCGTTCACTTCGGAAGTTCACCCGGATTGCCGTGATGACGATTGCAACCAGAAGAAAGACGAGGCGGCGGAGAAAAGTAAGGTCAAAGCCCATATCGCTACGCGGCTCCTCTTCCGCCACTGGGATGAATGGCGCGACGTCAAACGCACTCACGTGTTTCTCGTTTCAAGCAAGGGCGGCACGGCGCGCGATTTGACGCCCGGCGACTTCGACTCTCCGCCTTACGCCGCAGCCACGGGCGTTGACTACGCATTCTCGCCGGACTCGGAAGAGCTGGC
>JBGPYG010000039.1:0-15222 GCA_041493085.1 Pyrinomonadaceae bacterium
CTCGACCAGTTTGCCAATGATCTCGGGCAGGATATCGAGCGTGTAGTCAATTTCCTGTTCGGTGTTATAGCGGCCAAGCGAGAACCGGATAGAACCCTGCGCCGCCGAATAAGGCACGTTCATCGCGCGCAAGGTGGGCGAAGATTCTTTGGTAGTTGAATGGCAAGCCGAGCCAGTGGAGACGCAGACGCCGGCTTTGTCGAGATGAACCAGAATGTTTTCGCCCTCAACATACTCAAACGAAATGCTGGAAGTATTTGGCAATCGCTTCGAGCGGTCCGGGGTTCCGTTTAGACGTGCATTAGGAATCCTGCTCAGTATTCGGTCTTCCAGCTTGTTGCGAAGCCTTTCTACATCTTTAGGTTCGTCCAGCGTTCTGGCCAATTCGCAGGCTGCGCCCAATGCGACAATGTTTGGAACGGCGGAAGTCCCCGCACGACGACCACTTTCCTGGCTGCCGCCGATGATAAAGGGCGGCAGCTTTACCCCGCCGCGAATGTAAAGCGCGCCCACACCTTGCGGCGCATGTAGTTTATGACCGGATAACGCGAACAGATCGACGTCGAGTTCCTTCAGGTTGATTGGAATCTTCCCAACCGCTTGCACGCCGTCAACGTGAAAGACCGCATCTGAATTCTCTCGGACGATCTTTCCGATCTCCTTGATAGGAAACAGCACTCCGGTTTCGTTGTTTGCCAGCATCACGGAAACTATTCCCGTATCGCGTCGCAAGGCCTGGCGCAGATCATCGAGATTGAGCTCGCCGCTTTCATTGACCTCGAGCCACGTCACCTCGCAACCGATTTGCGCCAGATGCTCGCAAAGATTTCGCACGGCTTCGTGCTCGACACGCGTGGTAATGATGTGGCGCCGGGTTGGGTTCTGTTCGAGAAATCCGCCGATCGCCCAGTTGTCCGACTCCGAACCACACGAAGTGAAAACAATTTCATTGGCGCCCGAAGCTCCGACTAATTTCGCCACCTGCTCGCGCGACTGTTCCACTGCCGACTTCATCTGGCGGCCCAGCGAGTGTGCTGAAGAAGGATTGCCGTAGGCTTCGGTCAGATAGGGCCGCATCGCCTCAAAAACTTCCGGCGCGATGCGCGTGGTTGCGTTGTTATCGAGATAGATCATTTGTTTCGTAAATCGTGAATCGTGAATCGTAAATGGAAAATAGAAAGCGTAGCTGAGAAGCCCCACCACTTCTATTCACGATTTACTATTCACGACAGAGGTTCGCCAGTAGTCGTCCACCATGTCCTCTATTAAAGGGTAGCATGAGCGGCAGCCCGCACCTGCATTACACGCCGCGGTGACTGCGGCGATCGTCCGCAGCTTATTCTCCTGAATCTCGCGTTCGATGGTTCGTTCGGAAACGCAGAAGCAGGTGCAGATCAGCGCCTCGTCGCCCTCCCACTCATCGCGCGCGCTGTCGCTGTAACTTCGAATGGCAGATACAAGAGCTTCGCAGGCCAGCGCTGGACACCCACTTCGTTCTGCCGGCAGGGTACCGAGTTTTCCTTTCAACGCTTCAGCGCGTTGCCCAAGAGATGCAGCTTCGCCCGTTGTTTTGCCGATGACCTGATTTGTTAAGAGCGACGCTGAAGCGACTAAGACGGTACAACCTGCCGCTTTGAACTTAGCCTCGGTGATTCGCTGCGACTCGTCAATGTGCAACGAAATCCGCAAAGTGGCGCCACACTGAAACGACGCTGACCGGCCGATGAAGTTTGGCTCCATCGCTTCACCGACATTTTGGGGATCGAAGAATAGTTCGCCGACCGGCCCGGAATTGCCCTGCATAGAGCTAATGATTCCAGACTTCAACGCCGGCGACAAATGGACAACGGTTCCTTTTGGATCTCAAAGGCCCAAAATCAGAACCGGAAGCGGTAGCGACCGGCCGACTACTCAATTTGAAGTGTCAGGATCTCGCGTGAATCCCCGGTTAGCGCAGATGGAGTAATCCCTGATTATTGCAGTTGAGTATCTGGCCAGTCGCTACCGCTCCCGGTTCTGATTTGTACATCTAAAGTCTCAAACGGTTTAATGCTGCCCACTGGGGCGGACGGGGCTGTTATTATGTAATCTCTTCTATGTTCCATAAGTTTCGCGAGCGCAGTTTAGAGCTTGAGCACCTCGATAAAGGTGACTATACAGCCCAGGAGTATGAGGGCTGCATCACCGAATTGCAGTGTGTCAACCGCTGGCTGGGCGACGCAAGCGCGTTGCGAGATTCTCTACTGACGGAGGTCGAGAAACTAAACCTGCGAAGTTTTTCGGTGCTTGATGTTGGTGCGGGCTCGGGAGAACTCCTGCGGGTTATTGCCGACTGGGCACGAAAAACTGGTCGAACAGCGCAGCTTGCGGGAGTCGAACTAAACGCGCGATCCGCAAAAGCAATCGTCGAGCGCGCGGCAACCTTACCGGAAATCGCGGCCATTCGTGGGGATGCGTTTCGGCTTCCCTTTGTCGACAATGAGTTCGATTACGCGATGTGTTCGCTGTTTACCCATCATTTTAGGAATACCGAGGTCGTAGCGATTCTGCGTGAGTTAAGCCGGGTCTCGGCTCGTGGGGTTTTCGTGATTGATCTTTATCGACACCCGGTTGCCTATTACTTTTACACAACTATCGGCCGGTTGTTTTTGCACAATCGTCTGATTCGCGAGGACGGCGCGCTTTCGATCCTGCGAGCTTTCACGCCGGAGGAATTAGCGAGTCTTGCAGAGCAAGCAGAACTTAAAGACATCAAGGTTACGCGCCGCTTTCCTTACCGGTTGGTGCTTGCGGCTTCGCCCCCCGAGCCCGCTTTTACTGGGACCGCGGGCGTCTCGCCCGCTTTCGTTGAATGCCAGGTTGACGGAGTATCAGGTTCAACCGTGCGTTGAGTGAACGGGTTGCGTGAGGCGGGCGAGACGCCCGCGGTCCCAGTAAGAGCGGGCCCAGTATTAGCGCGACATTCTCGAAGGATCGCAGAAAGTTCATGTTGGTTTCTTCAAACACTTTCGACGTGGCAATCGCGGGCGCTGGTCCGGCAGGCACAAGTGCGGCAATCCAGTTGGCGATCAATGGAGCGCGAGTGTTGCTTATCGAAGAGAAGAAATTCCCGCGCGCCAAGTTGTGTGGAGAATTCATCTCTCCTGAGTGCCTCACACATTTCAAACGCCTTGGAGTTATGCATCAGATGAGCGCGGCCGGCGGCGCTTCGCTTTCTGAAACCATTTTTTACTCTCGTCGAGGAAGTAGCGTTGTAGTTCCCAGCGAATGGTTTAAGTCCGGCACAAACGCGCTTGGCTTGAGTCGTCGTGAAATGGATCGCCAACTTCTCGAGCGAGCGAAGAGTGTTGGCGTCGAAGTTTTGGAAGGGGCGCATGCGTCGCGACTAATGCGCGAACGCGAATACGTGCGCGGCGTCTGTGTGAAAACTGGCGAAGCAACACGTGATTACCAGGCGCTGGTAACGATTGATGCGACTGGAAGGACTCGCGCGCTGGCCCGCCACCTGGATCGGCCACGCGCGAATCGAAGAAGGAACACGAAACCTCTGGTGGCGTTTAAGGCCCATTTGGAAAATGCCCGGCTTGCTGAAGGCGCCTGCGAGATCTACTTCTACCGGCGCGGATACGGTGGCTTGAGTAGCGTCGAGGGCGGTGTTAGCAATCTCTGTTTTATTGTTGCGGCAGATGACGTGCAGCGTCATAACTCCGATCCGGAACTCGTGCTGCGCGAAGTTGTCATGAAAAACTCGCGTGCTGCTTACACACTTGCGGAAGTCCGGACCCGCACCCCATGGCTCAGTGTTTCCTTGGAGAGTTTTGGGCGAAGAACGCTGGTGCCGGCCGAGGGAATACTCACCGTTGGCGACGCCGCAGCTTTCATTGATCCATTCACCGGCAGCGGCATGCTGATGGCGCTGGAGAGCGGGCAGGTTGCGGCCGAGATAATTACCCGGCATCTGGCCCTACTGCGGCAGGGCAAAGGGTTTGAATTTCTGGCACGCGACTACCGCGCGGAGTACTTGCGCAGGTTCGACTCGCGTTTGGGAGTCTCGGGCCTGCTTCGACGCGCAGCATTTGTTCCCGGTCTGGACGAGGTCGCCATCCTCCTTTTCGGTGCAAGTTCTCGTCTCCGGCGCCAGCTCGCGCGCGCGACGCGCCATCCCACCAGCCGTGAAGCAAGAGTTTCGACCAGTTGATCCGCCTGCTGGCTAGTTGCCATTGCGTTTCGATCCTGGCGCCCCAGGGGGAGATAAATACTTGCCAGATGGGAACTTTTGGAGTAAAAAGGCGGAGCGTCTTAGTCTTAGTGCTCCCCGGTGCCTTTCTCAAAGGTCGTTGATTTAACCAAAGGCAACTGAAACGCTTTCCCGGGATGCCGTGGACAATCAACATTGCAGTAGTCACCTTCTGAGAATCGTCGCCCGATAATTATCAGTGGATAACCGGTTCTTACCTGTTCGGCGGAGTCCCTAACTTAGCTAAGGAGAAATAATGATGTTTGCGTCCCCTACGCAGTGGCTTAACCCTTCGATCCGATTAACAGCTCTCTTACTCGCCACAATAGTTTGTGGACTTCTTGGATCGGGCGTCGCTTTTGGTCAGACGCAATCTAACGCCTCCGACTTGCAAGGCTTCGTCCGCGACCCCAGCGGGGCGGTAATCGGCGGCGCCACGGTGACGGCTCGTAATCCGGCGACCAACACCAGTAAGGCGACCACCTCAAATGAAGATGGCGCGTACCTAATCGTCAATCTCACTCCCGGCGAATATGAAGTAACAGTTGAAGCTGCAAACTTCAAGAAAGCAGTGTTGCCCGGGGTGAAGCTCACTGTCGGTCAGCGCGGGGATCTGGACATTGCATTGGAGGTAGGACAGGTCAGCGAGGTGGTTACGATTACAGGAGCAGCAGCGGAACTGGTGGAGACTTCCAAAACCGCTGTGGCTACAACAGTAGATCTGCAACGCATTGAGAATCTTCCAATCAATGAACGAAATTATTTGGCCTTTGCGCTGACAACTTCCACGGTGGGGCGTGACAACGGTCGCCCAATCGGACCAGCGCCTACTACGGGCTTGAACTTTGGTGGCCAACGTGGCCGCTCGAATCTGGTCCAGGTTGACGGCGCGGACAACACGGACAACTCGGTCAACGCGTCGCGGTCAACCGTTTCTCAGGAAGCGGTCCAGGAATTTCAGGTTGTAACGAATTCCTTTGCGCCGGAGTTTGGCCGCTCTTCAGGGGGCATCGTCAACGTTGTTACCAAGAGCGGCACCAATGATTTTCATGGAAACATATTTGGTTTTCTCCGGGACAAGAGTTTTCAGGCGCGCAATCCGTTTTCGCCGATTTTGAAACCAGACTTCCGGCGAACTCAATACGGTGTGACGCTCGGCGGCCCGCTTGATCGAGATCGCACCTTCTTCTTTTTCGCTTTCGAGCAGCGACGCCGTGACGAGTCGGGATTCTTTACCAGCAACGTAGCGCAGGGGTTGGGTAGCACAGTATCAATACCCATTACCGGGCTTGGCGTACAAACGTTTCGCAACCTGACGCCGGCGCAGGCCTCCTACATAAATAGCCTGCTGGGCAGTGGCAACGCTTTGCTTATCGGCGCCGCGGTAAACTACGCTTACCTGGCATCAAGCGGTGGCACCACGGGGCTGACGGGCACCAATCCGCTGCTGAGCGCCGGCGGAGCGATTCCTGCGGGACAGACAATCGGCAGCCGCTTCCTTCTGACCGGCGCGCCTGTTCCAGTCGGCACTACCGGCACCAACGGACTACCGATCGCGTTTCGTCCGCTGAATGATCTGCAAAGAGTGTTTCCAATCACAGACAGAACGACCTACAATTCGATCCGCATCGATCACTTAATTACCAAAGACCATCAATTCACTATTCGCGGTGGTTACAACCCCAGCCGAATTACCGGAATCCAGGTGGAATCCCAGAACCAGTCACTGGGCCAGAACGATTTTTCTCGTACCGGCATTCAAACGCTGCGCGACATGTCTCTAGTCGCAAGTTTGACCTCAACCCTCGGGGGCAACATGGTTAACGAGGCGAGGTTCAATTTCGGCGAACGACGCGCCACGTTCACCTCGCAGAATGGCCAGGCAGTTGCCTTTAACGTGACCGGCACGGCTTTCATCGGACGCGAGCTATTTTCTCCAGTGATTCGCACCGAGACGCGATACGAGTGGACCGACAATCTGAGCATCGTCACCGGGAATCACACCTTGAAATTTGGTGGAGATTTCGCCTTCATCAGGATTCCCTCAGCAGTCTTCGAACTAAACTTTGCCGGACTCTTCAACTTCGGCGAGTTCTCCGCTCGCACCCTCGCGCCGACGCTACCAACAGCTCCAAACGGTCAAGCGCCGCCTAACTTTACTCCAGTGCAGTCGTACGGTTTGGGCATCCCCTCGGTTTACGTGCAGGGTTTCGGCAACCCAGTGAGCAAGATTAGTAACCGGCCGATGGCCTTCTTTGCTCAAGATTCATGGAAGATAAGGCCTAACCTAACGCTGAATTACGGAGTGCGTTACGACTATGAACTAACCCAGACGATCCCTCCGGCTCCGTCATTCAAAGATCCACTCTCCGGCATCACGCTTTCGCAAGCCGATCTTTTAGCGGCGCAGGATGCGCTTAACGTGCAGCAGGGCTTCCCCCGCGACAAGAACAACTGGGCGCCAAGACTTGCAGTAGCGTGGGATCCGCAGAATAACGGCAAGACGGTTATCCGTGCGGCCTTCGGTCTCTTCTATGATCACCCGCTTTTAGCGATCGCCTTCAACTCCGACATTGCGGACGCGGCACAGCAACAACAGGCGACTCTGACATTCAACAACCCAGCCCCGACAACGTTCCTTAATGCGGCGCAGATTTTCCAGGGAACGGTAATCGTTTGTAATTTCCCGGGCGCAGTCCCCGGCGTTAACTGCACGCCTGGCGCTGCCGCAAGTGCGCAGTATCAGTTTGGACGCCAGCGCTTTAACGACCAGACGTTCCCCGGCTTCGGCACGATTTTGCCGTTTACGCTTTTCCCGGCGAAAAACTTTGAATACGCATACGCCAATCAGGGTAACTTTACTGTTGAGCACCAACTCACGAAGGACATGTCTATCTCCGCGAGTTACATCTTTGTCGGCGCGCATCACCTGCCGCATCCACGCGACATTAACCTGATGCGCAACGATCTGCTCATCGAGAATTTCCGTCGCTTCTTTAGCGTTGCGCCACCGGATCCAACCTCTGCGCAGTTCTTTTCGTTGCCAACAAGTAACTGTGCGCCCAGCGCGGCTTGCCCGCTAGGCTTCACGGTTGTGATTCCCGGAATCCTCGGTCGGAACGGAGCCGGACAAGGCATCGTCTCCCCGATTGCGGCCAATTTCTTCCGTCCCAACGCGCCAAACTATTTCTTCGTGCAGGCTCTGACTGGCCTTTCGCCGACGACGTTTAATGCGCTGCTGGCCGCCAACAACACTTTGCGGACGCCGGGCGTGATCTCGCCATTCGGCGATGTGAGCGCACAGCTCTCCGAAGGCAATTCGGCCTACCATGCCCTGAACGTGGATTTGAAGCGGCGCTTTGCAAACAACTTCCAGTTTCTGGCATCGTTGACCTGGGCCCACTCGATTGACGATTCTTCCGATCTGCAGACACTACTCAAGCCGCAGAACAACCTCGATTTCCGTGCCGAGCGCGCCGACTCCCTTTTCGATCAGCGCCTCCGCTACGTTTTCAGCGCCATCGTTACTTCGCCGGGGAAATGGCGCAATTCAGACAGCGGCATGCATCGTTTCCTCGCTGACTTTACCATCGCTCCGATTTTTGAAATAGGTACTGGCCGTCCGTTCAATATCATCACTGGCGTTGACACTAACGGCGATCAGCAAAGCTCTAACGATCGCCCCAGCGTTAATTCAAGCGGTACGCTGGTTCTTCCACCGTTCTTCGCAAACGGCAGCCTCGGACGCAATATGGGCATCACGCATAAGTTTGCTTCGCTCGACCTGCGCTTGGTGAGGGCGGTTCGATTCGGCGAGCGCGTCAGATTGGATCTCATTGCCGAAGGTTTCAATATGTTCAATCGCTTCAACGAAGCCTCGGTAACACCCTTGTTCAGAGACGTCAATGCGTTTGGACAGCGCGCCGGCAATGGCCGCTACTACAGTCGGCCAACCGCCTCGTACGACCCGAGACAGTTTCAGTTTGGATTGAAACTGAACTTCTAAACGGTAGGACAGACTTTTCAGTCTGTCACTTCGTTCTATCAGAACCGGGAGCGGTAGCGACCGGGTCTCAACTCGCGTATCACAAAGCGTGGGCGGAACCCGGTCGCTACCGCTCCCGGTTCTGATATGACGCGGAGACAGGCAGGAATGCCTGTACTACTGAAAGCGATCGGCCATCCCTGGCCGGTCGCTTTTCTTTTGCGCGGTTAGTTAGTAGTCTTTTCCCGACAATGGGCAAACTAATGGGTCGTCCAGCGCATCGGAAACATGTCTTTCGGAAGCATTCTGTCAGCCTCGAATCAAGTCTCTCCCCGGAAGAACTATCTATGATTAATCGACACTTTTACCGCGTTCTTTCGCTAAGTCTGTCCCTGGTTGTGTTGTGCGGAATTGTGGTAGCGCAATCAAGCCGGCCACGCCGCGTTAAGCCGCCTGTTAAGCAGCCCACGGAAGATCCGTTGTTGCGACCGGAACCGAAACCGAGTCCCACGGCAAGAAACAATTCAAACCGGCCGCTGATTGATGTGCAGCCTGTAAAGCCCGTCGTAAACACGGTAGGCACCGGGGACACCTCCCACGCCTATGAGCTTCTGCAACAGAAACAGTTTGCTGCGGCGGCAAAAGCAGCTAAGGACATTGCCGCGCAGTTTCCCAACGACTCCGAGGCTTGGAAAATCGCCGGTTTTGCGGAGTTGAGTCTCAAACAGTACCCACTGGCCGTAGAAGATTTGCAGAAGGCTCTCGATCTGCAGCAGGTTGCGAAGCGGGAAGATCCCAATACGGCAGATGCGTTAGCGCAGGCCTACGTGCTTTCTGAAAAATTCGATCGCGCCCTGCCTCTGCTGGTTGCCGCCACCACACGGCCCGGCGCAGTTCCCGATCCCTCGATGCTTTACTTCCGTGGTCTTGCCGAGTACAAAACAGGGAAACCCGGCGAAGCGGAGCGGACCTTTACCGCCGTCGTCAAGGCAAACCCAAAAGATACTTTGTCACTTTTTTACCTTGGTCAGATCGCGCTAGCCAAAAACGATCTTGATGGCGCGATCTCTTCACTCAACCGTGCGACCGTCAACGATCCACGCTTTGCCGCTGCCTGGACACTGCTGACATCAGCCTATTTGCGTCGCGCCGCCTTAAACACGGAGCCGACAAAAGCCGCGCCTGACTATCTGGGCGCGGTCCGCGCGGGTGAAGGCTTAATCAAAGTCAAAACTGACACCGAGGCCGTAACGCTTTTTGGCCAGGCGTTGATTGGCGCGGAGCAATACGCACGCGCCGCGGCCGCACTGGAGCGCGCCACGTTAGAGCCTGACGCTAAGGGCGTTACGTTTTACTTGCTCGGAATTGCTCAGTCGCGCGCCAAGAATTTCCCCAAAGCAATCGCCGCTCTACAAACCGCAAGCCAGAAGTCACCGGATGATATCAACGTCTATCGCGAGCTTGGTTACGCCTATGAGATAACCAAGCAGTATGCGAAAGCATTGGCTGCTTATCAAAAAGGTTTGAGTCTGGCGCCGAGTGATTCTGATTTCAAGGAAGCAGCCGAGCGGGTGCGGCCATTCGCCAAATGATTTGATTGTCGGTGGAGGTTAAAGAATGAAGTTCATCGGAATACTTTTTATGACGCTGGTTATGGCTGCGGCGGTTTGCGCGCAGCGGCCGCGAGCCATCGCGAGCCCGGCAACAGATGCAACGAAGGCCGCGCCGGCTCCGGCTCCGCAAACAATGCAGGCGAAGTATGAAGGCGGTATCTTTGGCTATAACAAAACCATGGAAGGCACGCTCAGCTTTGACGACACCAATCAACGTCTGCTGTTTCGCAAGGATCAGAAGGACCTGTTCTTTATTCCTTACAACGCTGTAACCTCGGCCTTTGCCGACACGCAAAAGAGACGGCCTACCGCGGCCACGGTCGCCCAGAACATTCCCTACCTTGGGTGGCCGCTTGGGTTAATCAAGACTAAGGTTAGATACCTGACTTTGCAATACAGCGATCCCGACACGCGCGTGGCGGGCGTTACCAGCTTTCGTCTGGACAACAAGGATCTGGTGGAGTCGGCGGTCTTTACGCTGGCAAACAAAGCCGGGCTGGTACCACGCGGCGAGATTTATGTAAGGAAGAAAGACGACGCAGCGGCGAAGAAGACGACTCCCTAACTTCTGTTCAGGTTTGGAAAGTTTAGAGGCGGGCCAGCAAGTGTTTGGCCCGCCTCTTTTTCTGTTCACCGGGTCAGCGACCCGCCGCTGCAAGCCAGCGCCGACCGTTGTTTTCTTCTAGTTCCCGCCACCGGTCACAACGTATTCAATCATATAGCGGCGCAGGTTATCGCGGTTCTCTTTGAGATACGCTGGGTGGTCTTGCGAAATGCCTTCGTCTGGACGCGCCAGCAAGATATATGCTTCGAGCAAACCTTCATCGTTAAGCTTCTTCAATTTCCGAAGCGACGAGCTCAGGTTTTTCACTTTCTTATCGGCAGTGGCGAGTGTTATGACGCTGCGCAAGGCTTCCGCTTCCTCGGCCAAACTGTGGCGGTAAGCCGGCTCATTCGGAAACTTTTTGGCAAATTGTTCCTTCCTCCACGTCGAACGGGTGGCGCCATATGAGATCCAGGCAAACGATCCGTCATCCTTGCCGCCCAGCAGCGCGCCGGCATCGAGATTGATCTTCGCATTGCCTTTGTCGTCAAAAGTGACATCGGTCGGGATGTCGATGCTCGGATGCGCCAGAGGAGTGTCGGTGACTTGCGCCCACTGGATCAGCCCGGCGCGAGCAAACTGGTTGTAGGGTTCGGTGATGAAAGCTTCAACGTAGCGATCGCGCGCTGCCTCAGTTTTGCCTTGCTTCATCAGAGGCGTCGCCGAGTAACGGTAGGCTGTCTCTCTGTTTGGATCAATCGCTATCGCGCGGTTGTACCAGACTTCGCTCTGCGCGAAATCCCCTTTCTGTATAAACACATCGCCGGCAAAAAGCGCTGCATGGTAGAGTTTCGGATCAAGCTCCAGGGCTTTTTGGTAGTCATTAAGCGCTTGGTCGAGCTTGCCTTGAGCAAAGAAGGCTTCGGCTTCAGTCATCAGACTGTTGGCCGCAATGTTTTGCGAAAACGCCGCTCCCTCAGAACCGTCGAGAGGAATACTATGAATCAGGGCGTCGACCAACGGCACTTGATTGCCTAACTCTTTCGACTTCACGAACGTAGCGCGAGCGCGCAAGCGTAAAGCCTTCCGTTGGACCTCGTCCCTGGTGTTATTTGCTTGGGCAATTAACGCAAACCCGAGATAGAACCGCATCTCAGCATTGTCCGGTTCGGCAACGACGATCTTTTCCAGCAGCGGCAAGGCTTCCGTGTATCTTGTTTGCTTAGTGAGGTCGAGAACCTTCTCCTTCAGCTCCTTGATGCTTTCACCTGTTTGTGCCGAAGCCGGAGAGCAGTAGAAACTACTGGACAGGCCAAAAAGAATGACTGCCAAACACGTAGAAACTGTTAACAACTTCGGACAAAACATAAATCACTCCGGCGATCTGACTAAAGACGGTAATTGGTTTGCCACGAATCGAAGAGTTTTTCAAGCTAAAAGAGACAGGGGAGTTGCGCGTTGCGTTTCAGAGACATGGTGCTTGAGTGTGGCCAGGTCCAGCATTAACGCTAACGCTCCAGGTTCTGTAATTGTCCGGCTCCGCGCGTTATCCGACCGATCCGCTGGTCACCTTTCAGGATCAACTCGCAGGCTTTGAAGGCATACTCCTCAAAGTCTTCCAGCCTTGAGGCCAGGATTACCCAGGCCTTATCTCCGGAACGCGAACGCCAGAGCTGCCGCTTTGGCAACTGCGGAAACTCCCTTGCAAGGCTCTCGACGTGTTCCGTCGTCGTGTACAACCACATGCCGTTAGACTCGGGCTGCTTGACGCTATCACGAAGTGAGCAGAGCAGCTTCTCCTGGAGGTAGACACTGGTGAAACCAAACATGCGCCTGATGGTAGGACGAATCGAGGCGAGTTCTTCAAGAATAAACGGAAAAGGATCTTGTCTCTTAACGGTAGGGTTGTTCTTCAAGATTTCCTATTCTCTCTGCAGCCTCAGTGTTCTCTGTGTCTCTTGGCGAGAAATGGTGAGGAAATGCTCAACATTGAAAGAGAGCGTCGAGGCAGCACAGAATTAGTTTTTTGTTTGACTCGATCCAGCAATAAACTGCGTCACGTAGTCAACGACTCGTCCGGGCATCTCCTCTTGCGGAAGGTGACCACAACTCTCAAAGATCACCAGCTTTGAGTCTTTGATAAGCTTGCTCATTTTGATGCCTGCCTCGAGCGGAATAAGCGCATCTTGCGCGCCCCAAATAATCATTGCCGGCGCGTTTACTCTGCCCAGGTCTTGCTCAATTGGAAACAGGTCCGCCTGCGTGCGCGCGCGTAGGGCCGCCAATTGTCCCCCGCGTGTCTTGAGTGGACGATAATAATTCGCCACGCGCTCGTTGGTGACTTTCGTGTGGTCATAAAAACTTTTCTCCAAACCTTCGCGCACGAGTTTGTCCGACCTCAAGGCCAGCGCCATCAAAACACGACCTACGACTGGAATCAGAAGATAGCTGGGCGCGAGTGAGCCGCTGCCAGGCACATTCACGCCTGCGCTATCAACGAGAATCAATCCCGCCACGCGCTGTGGATTTTGGAGCGCGAAGTCGAGTGCGATTTCGCCTCCCATTGAATTGCCGCACAGCCACGCCTTTTCGATTTTCAAGTAATCGAGCAAATGCGCGACCAGCGCCGCCTGGGCGCGTCTTGAATAGTCGCCGTCAGGCTTGCCGGAAAAGCCAAACCCTTTGAGGTCCAGCGCAATCACGCGAAAGTTTTTCGACAAAGGCTCGAAGACGTCCTTCCACGAATAGGTTGACGAGGTGAAGCCGTGAATCAATACGAGTGGCGTTCCGGTTCCTTTTTCCTGGTAGTGAACGCGCACGCCGTCGATATCAGCGAAGTGACTGTACTCCGCATTTGGAATGCCGGCGCGAACTTCGTCAAAAGAAACGTCCGCCGGCCGCGCAAACCAAAACACGGTGAGCGCAATTGTCGCCATCACAAGCAGCACGAGCAAAACTTTCAGAAACTTCTTCATCATCTAATTGTCCTTCGTCTGCCGGAGCCGAAGCTCACTGCTTCGCGATCGCCGGTCTGCTGCGCAATACAAATTTCTGCACTTTGCCGGTCGCGGTCTTTGGCAGCTCGCTCAGAAATGTTACTCCTTGTGGCGCTTTGAAATGCGCCAGGTTCGCGCGGGCAAATTCTCGCAACTCTGCTTCAGTCGCCGTCGCTCCTGCTTTCAAGACCACAAACGCCTGCGGCGCCTCACCCCAGCGCTCATGAGGCAGCCCCACGATTGCCACCTCCTGCACCGCCGGGTGTCGCAGCAACACTCCTTCAACTTCCACCGAAGAAATGTTTTCACCGCCGCTGATAATGACATCCTTTAATCGATCGCGAATCTCAGCGTAGCCATTTGGATGAACCACTGCTGCATCGCCCGTGTGGAACCAGCCGCCACGCATGGCTTCGGCGGTGGCCTCAGGGTCTTCGTAGTAACCTTTCATCACCACGTTGCCGCGAACTACGATTTCGCCTTGAGTTTCACCATCGTGCGGGACCTCGCGGCCCTCTTCATCCACGACGCGCAACTCGCCCGAAGTTAGTAGCTCTACTCCCTGGCAGGCTTTGATCGCAGACCTCTCCGCGCAGGCCAGTCCTTCGTGTTCAGGTCTCGGTTCACAGACGGTGATGAAGGGGGACGTTTCGGTCAGGCCGTACGCTTGCGTGATCACCCATCCCAGTTCGCCTTCGATCCGTTCGATGGTCGCAGCGGCCGGTGGCGCGCCTGCGGTCAGGATGCGAACTCCGCGCCGAGTTTCGCGCGTCAGTTCCACCGGGCCATTGGCGATGCTGATTAAAACGGTCGGCGCCGCGCACAGCACGCTGACAGCCTCCTGTTTGATCTTCTCAAAAATGCCAACTGGCTCGACCTTGCGGAGACAGATATGCGTAGCGCCGGCGGCCGTGACAGTCCACACAAACGTCCAGCCATTGGCATGAAACATCGGCAGCGTCCAGAGATATCGATCCGCGAGCGACATCGGGTGATGGATGAGCGTGCCCACCACGTTAATGTAAGCGTTGCGATGTGTGATCATCACGCCTTTGGGTTTTGACGTGGTGCCGCTGGTGTAATTGATCGTCAGTAGATCTGTTTCCCGAATGTCTGGAAGGTTGAAGTCTGCAGGCGCCGCGGTCAGAAGTGCTTCGTAATCAAGCCAACCCTGGCGACCTTGTCCGCCTTCAAGCGCCACGAATGCTTCGACGTTTGGTAACTGCGAGCGAATACCATCGATGGCCTCCAGATAGTTGGAATGTGCGCAGACAATTTTTGAGCCGCTGTGGTTGATGAGATAAGCGAAGTCGTCGGCGGTTAGCCGGTAGTTAACTGGCACCAGCACGGCGCCGATCTGAGGGACAGCGTAAAAAGACTCGAGCTGCGCATGAGTGTTAGGAGCAATGTAAGCGACCCGATCGCCTTGTTTCATACCGAGCGTTTGCAAGACAGCCGACCAGCGATCACAGCGCGTGAAGAATTCTTCGTAGGTTAACCGCAACGCACCATCAACTACAGCTTCGCGCTCAGGGTACAGCTTGCGAGTACGCCGCGCGAATTCCAGCGGGGTCAGGGGAAGCTCCATTGAATCTCTCTCACCTTGTCAATCGATAAATCAACACGGCCGCGCGCTTAATCTGTCTTGGTAATGTGTCCAGGTCGGCAAACTCGCCACGGGCATGCGCGCCTCCGCCCGTTGCGCCCAATCCGTCAAGTCCCGGGACCAGGTGTGCGACATACGAAACGTCGCCCGCGCCTCTTTCGCCGGGGTCGAGCGCTTCTATTTTTCCAAAACCCAGATCCTGGCTAACAGCGTCGAGTTGTTTGAGCAACATGAAATTGCC
>JBGPYG010000023.1:0-19957 GCA_041493085.1 Pyrinomonadaceae bacterium
AAACCCGGAACTCGAAACCCGGAACTCGAAACCCGGAACTCGAAACCCGGAACTCGAAACCCGGAACTCGAAACCCGGAACTCGAAACCCGGAACTCGAAACCCGGAACTCGAAACCCGGAACTCGAAACTAATACCTTAGTGAATTCTTTTCAAGACAAAATCGTAATGATCACGGGCGCGTCGTCTGGCATTGGACGTGGGCTGGCGGTTGAGCTTGCGCGGCGCGGCGCAAAGTTGGGTCTCGTTGCCAGGCGCGTCGAGGTCATTGACGAAGTCATCCGAGAGATTGAGGCCGCCGGCGGCGAAGCTGTGGCTTTGCCGGCTGATGTTCAGAGTGAGAGTTCGCTGCGTGCCGCGGCTGACAAGTTACGCGCCGACCTCGGCCCAATCGATGTGCTCATCGCGAATGCGGGAATAGGACCCACCAGGGACGCGGCGGAGATTAACGCCGAGGAAGTTGCCGGCGTTATCAAAGTCAACGTAATCGGAGCGTCGAATAGCGTGGCTGCTGTCATTCCCGAAATGGTGGCGCGTAAAAGCGGGCAGTTGGTCGTGATATCGAGTCTGGCGGCTTACCGGGGCCTGCCAAGATCGGCCGCGTACTGTGCGAGCAAGGCGGCGGTTTCTGCATTCTTTGAGAGCCTGCGGCTGGACCTGGAGCCGAGAGGAATTGCAGTGACAATAATTCATCCTGGTTTTATTAAGACTCCCCTAACAGCAGGCCGGGAGGCGCAGATGCCGTTTCTGATGGAGTTGGACGACGCCGTCAAGAAGATGGCGCGGGCGATTGAGAAGCGCCGGAAGCGATACTCCTTTCCCTGGCAGCTCGCGACGATTGTTCGTGCGGGCATGATTATGCCGATTTGGATGTACGACCAAATTTCACGCGCGAATTCGTTTCGGGAATAGAAATGGTCTTGGGCCTTGGGTCTTTGGACTTTGAGAAGGCTAGGACGTTTGTAGAACAAAGACCAAAGACCTAAGGCCAAAGGCCGAGCCTAGGATCCGCGGGTATTAATCAAAAATCTTCATGACAATTCTTCAAGCCATCATCCTGGGCATTGTCCAGGGAATAACCGAATTCATTCCCATCAGCTCCACTGCCCATCTGATTTTTGCGTCACGCCTTATTGGCTTATACAACAGCGCAAACGCGGCGCTTAAAGCTGAGCAGACGACAGCCACCATCGCAGTAATTCAACTTGGCACACTGCTGGCGGTGCTCATCTATTTTGCTCGCGACATCGTCAACATCACTACAGCGTTCATACGCGATCATGTTGCGCTGCTTAGAGGCAGGAATCGGGTAGACGGGAGCGTGCAGCTATCGCCGGACGCGTGGCTGGGATGGCTCGTTATTGTCGGTTCAATTCCGGTCGCCGTAGTGGGATTGTTCTTTAAACATCAGATCGAGGGGACGTTCACAAAGAATCTCTGGATAATTTCGACGATGATGATCGTCGTGGCGATTCTCCTGGGGCTCGCGGAATTAGTGGGCAAGCGAAACCGTTCCCTTGCAGAACTGGGAGTTAGTGATGCCCTCGCAGTTGGTTGTGCCCAGGTACTCGCTTTGATTCCGGGCTCAAGCCGTTCGGGCTCTACGATCATGGCCGGACTTTTTGCGGGCCAAACCCGGGAGACTGCCGCCAGGTTTTCATTCCTACTCTCCATCCCGGCAATCGCTGCCAGCGGACTGCTTGAGCTTAAGGAAGCAGTACACAAACTTCCGGATGGAAGTTATTTGCCTTTGATCGTGGCGACAATCGTGTCAGGCGTGGTGGGCTACGCGTCGATTTGGTTCCTGTTGAGATTCCTACGAACTCACTCCACCGGAGTCTTCATTGGCTACCGTTTACTGGTTGGCGGTCTCATCATGTTTGCACTGCTAACCGGCTATTTGTCAGCAACGGTTTGATTCGCTCAAACGTGCTGAGTATTTGCTAAGACCCTCACTTGAAACCGTAATCCTCTTTTTGGAACCTCCGCGGGACAATTCCAGAATCAAATCACTAACAAAAACTTTTCAGATTCAGGTAAACTATGTCTGCCCTTCTTCCTCCCCCGACCTGAAGTGCAGGGTCATCTCATCAATTGTTTAAAAAGGCGGTGAGTTTTAATGAATGAAAAAGAGCGCCGAGGCGCGACTCTGCCCTCCCAACGGCCGCGCAGCCCGCGCGTCCCGGTAGAGTTTGCGCTTTCAGTTGAAGGAAAAACACCCGCTGGCGAGTCCTTCAACTTGCAGGCCCAGGCAATTAAGGTAAGCCGAGCCGGAGCCACGATTATTTTGGACGCGGAAGTCGCGTTGGGAGCTATCGTGAAATTAACACCTCCATTCGGACGTGAACTTCGTGCGGAGGTTAACGGAGTCTGGACTGATCAGATTGATGGTCGCCGGCGAATTGGTGTTAAACTACTCGACGAAGATGGCTGGTTCGCGGAATGATTTTGCTGAATAACTCAAGCGATTGATGCACCTCACATGAGCGCTAAACGTTGGATTGTGCGAGAGCAAGACACTCTGCGTGTCGCCTCGCTCGCTCGCGTTTTGGCTGTCTCGCCTACAGTGGCAGCGTTGCTCATCTCGCGCGGTTGCGATGATGAACGGTCGGCCAGAAGTTTCCTTAAACCCTCCTACGATCAGTTGCACAACCCGTATCTCATGCTCGGCATGAGTGAAGCCGTGCCGCGTTTGCTCAAGGCCATTGAACTGGGCGAACCCATACTCGTTTACGGCGACTATGACGTTGATGGCACCACGGGTACGGCGGTTCTGCTGCGAGCGTTGAATCTGTTGGGCGCGAAAACCGGGTTCCATGTGCCGCATCGTTTCACTGAAGGTTACGGCATTCAGCTGGCTGCATTGCAAAGAGCCGTTGCCGAAGGCTACAAACTTGCCATCAGCGTTGACTGCGGCATACGCGCTCACGAACCACTCTACTGGGCGCGTGAGAATGGGCTCGATGTAATCATTACCGATCACCATCTGCCCGATGAAGGCGAGGGGGTCCCGCCCGCTTACGCCGTTCTAAATCCCAATCAGGCTGGCTGCCATTATCCTGATAAGAATCTTGCCGGTGTTGGCGTCGCCTTCAAACTCGTGGACGCTTTGTTTCGCGAGCGGGGGCGGGAAGTGCAAGTGAGGGCGTTCCTGAAGATTGTGGCTATTGGGACGGTCGCCGATGTCGCGAAGTTGACTGGTGAGAACCGCACGATCGTTGCGCTAGGTTTGCAGGACCTGCCCAGGGCTACCAATCCCGGTTTGCGTGCCCTGATGGAAGTAGCTGGATGCGGTGCAGGCATGACTGCTTACGATATTGGGTTTCGCCTCGGACCGAGAATCAACGCCGCGGGCAGAATGGATGCGGCCCGCGCGGTAGTGGAGCTTTTTAGTACGACGGACACTGACGAGGCGCAGCGTCTTGCGAAACATCTGGATACGCGCAACCAGGAACGCAAGCAAGTTCAGCAGCAGATCATTGAGCGGGCAATTACCGAACTTGAAAGTACTGAAACTGAGCCAGCCAATTCGTATGTAGCCGTGATCGCCGGCGAGGGTTGGCATCGGGGAGTGATTGGCATAGCCGCCTCGAAAATTGCTGAGCGCATCAATCGTCCGTGTGTTGTGCTTTCGATTGACGGCGAAATGGCGCATGGTTCCGGCCGGAGTATCGAGCCGTATCACTTGCTGAATGGCTTAACGTCTTGCGCCGACTTATTCGAAAAGTTCGGCGGCCACTCTCATGCTGCCGGAATCACTATAAAGCCGAACCGGATTGCCGAACTTCGGCGCCGGTTGAACGAACACGCGGCGTCCTGTCTGAGCGCTGAAGATCTGCAGCCATGCGTCTCTATCGACGCGGAGTTGTCGACAGAGGAAATCAGCTTTGAACTGGTTAACGAGCTACAAACGCTCGAGCCTTACGGCGCGGGAAACCCTCGCCCGGTCTTTTTAGCTCCCAACTTGTGCATCGTCTCCGAACCGCGTTTAATTGGACAACGGCATCTGAAGATGAGCGTTGCTGGACCGAAGGGCCGTCCGCTCGAAACAATTTGGTGGAATGGAGCGGAGGAAATGACGGCTGTGAAAAACGGCATCGAAATGGCTTACACGATCGAAACTAGTAACTGGACCGGCGAAACGTTTTTGCAGTTGTCGGTGCAGGACGTTCAACCGAGCAGACAGCAAACAGTTAACAGTAAACAGCCAGCACAATCGGAATAACGGCTTGGCTGTTTGCTGTTAACTGTTTGCTGTTTACTAACCGGAACCATGCAAGAGATCACCAAAAAGAGAGCTATCGCTATCGGGTGGCGCGCGCGTGCCCCGCTCGTAGCTCGTGCGGGCGCCTTGTTGATTCTCGTTGCCGCTCTGGTCTTCGTAGCAGTCTCTTATTATCGTCTGCGCAACAACAAACCGTTTCGACTCAAATCTGAGACGCCCGAACTTTCAAAAGAGATCAAGGGGATAGTTGAAGGATACGAGCAACGGCTAATGAAGGGTGACCGCTTGTATCTATGGTTGCGAGCGGCACGCGACATTACATTTACTGACGATCATCATGAACTCGAACAGGTTAATCTCGCCGTCTACCCTCCGGTGGGTGATAAGCCGGATCAGATTTCGGCTAACAAAGCTATCTACGATCCGAAACAATCTGTCATTACGTTTCTCGGCAACGTGAAGGTTGAAACAAAAGACGCGCTGAAAGTTAGTACGGAGTCGATTGCTTATGATCAGAAAAGTGAAGTCGCGCAAACAGATGCGCCCATTTCTTTCGAGCGCGAAAACGTTTCCGGCCACTCAACCGGAGCGATTGTCGAGTCGAAGAGCAAGAAGCTCGAGTTAAAGAAAGAGGTCGAGATCACAGTTGCGCCGGAGGCGTTGAAGGATCCGAAAGCCAAACCTTTGTCGGCGCGCTCGCGACCCCTAACGATCCATTCTGCGCGCGCCTTATTTGAACAAGAGTCGATGAAGATGACTTTCTCGGGTGGCGTTACGGCCGAGCAGGATCGCGACTTGATGAGCGGCGAGAATCTCTACGCCACTCTGAACGAGCAAAAGCACCTGCAAAAGCTGGAAGTTAGAACCAACTCTTACCTGCGCTCGATGGAGGAGGGCAGGTCGGCGGAGGTCCATTCAGCCGACATGGACTTCTTCCTGGACAAAGATCAACGCCTCGAGCGCGCGGTGGCGATGCGGAATGCAGGTGGTAAGACTCTGGACGCTGATTCGGAGTTGCAGTTGACAGGTGCGAACTTGATCGAAGTGCTGTTTCAGGCCCAGGGTGATCGTAGTCTCCTCAAACAGATGCGCACCGAAGGCCGCTCAGTAATCAATCTTGCCGCTCCCAAGTCAAAAGCAAACGATCCACGCGCAGCGAATAAGCGTCTCACGGCCGACGCTGTAAAACTTATCTGGCGTGTCACTGGTCGCGATCTGGACAAGGCCGAAGCGGTGGGGAACGCGGAGTTGTTCGTTGATCCGGTAATCAAGAACGCCAAAGCTGACCAGAAAACGCTGACCGCGCCGCGCATCGACTGCGATTTTTTCGAAATGGGAAACCTCGCCCGCACGTTCACTGCGATGGGCGGCGCCAAAGCGGTGATTGAGCCCGTGCAGAAGGTCGAAGACCGGGGCACTCGGACACTTACATCCCAGAAGATGACGGCGGTCTTCGTCAAAGAAACGCAGGATATCGATCGCCTGGATGCGCAGGGTGAAGCGAAGTTTAATGAGAATGATCGCAACGGCGTGGCGTCAAATATTTCCTACACGGCCGCCGATAACACAGTGCGTTTTCGCGGCGGTGATCCGACCGTTTGGGATTCGCGCGCGCGCACCAAGGGCATTGAGCTCGATTCCGATTTAACTAACAAGGTTTCGTACAGCCGTGGGAAGACCGCGACAACTTATTACAGCCAGGAGCAGACAAACGGCGCTACGCCGTTTTCAAAAGTGAAGAGTCCTGTTTACGTCGTCAGTGACCGGGGCGAGTTTCATAGCGATAGCGGAGTGGCCATCTACACTGGAAATGCGCGGGCCTGGCAAGATGACAATTTTGTGCGTGCTGACAGACTCACAATCTATGTGAACCAGAAAAGGATGGAAGGCAACGGCGGTGTGCAAAGTCAGATCTACAACGCGCGGCGTCGAATAGAGGGAACCCAGAGCACGGTTCCCGTGTTTGCAACGGGGGATTCGATGGCTTATTCGGATGTGAATCGCACCCTGCATTACGAAGGCAACGTTGATATTCACCAGGGAACAGATCGCCTCACGAGCGGCGTTGCTGATGTCTATTTGCTTAAGGAGTCGAGCGAGGTTGAAAAGACAATTGCGCAGCGCGACGTGGTTCTTACGCAGCCAAACAGAAAAGGCACTGGCGACTGGATTCAGTATACGAGCGCCGACGAAGTTGCGGTGCTGAAAGGCAATCCAGCCAGGGTTGAAGATGTCGAAAAGGGAAGCACGGAAGGCGGGCGTTTGACCGTGTATATGCGAGACGGTAGAGTGATCGCTGATGACGTCAGAGGCCCACAATCGCCCGGTCGCGTAAGGTCGACGCACAAAGTAAAGAAGCAATAGGTCCACAATCATTGTAAAGTAGTTAGGAGCGTTTAGAGGCGGGCGCCGCCCGCCGTCTCAACGTTGAACCGGCGGGCAGTGCCCGCCTCTAAACGGTCCAACAGGTTTATGAGCATACACGCTGAAGGTGTCGATATCGCGGCGCATCGCAACGAGAAGTTAGTCGCCGATAATTCTCGTGCTACACGCCAGGCAATGAAGAAGCCGTCGGCTTCCGCTCTCGCCGCATTTCACCTGGAAAAGAAGTTTGGAAAGCGCCGCGTAGTGGACGACGTCAGCCTTCATGTGGAGAAGGGCGAGGTTGTCGGACTGCTGGGCGCAAACGGCGCGGGCAAGACTACAACGTTCTATATGATCGTGGGCCTTGAGCGTCCTGATGCCGGGGTAGTAAGCCTCGGCGACCGCGACGTCACCAGGCTTCCCATGTATTTGCGGGCTCGTCTGGGCCTTGGCTATCTTCCTCAGGAGCCCTCGATCTTTCGCAAGATGACGGCGGCGCAGAACATTCTCGCCGTGCTCGAGACGATGGGTCTGCGGAGGCGCGAGAGACTGACGAGGCTTGAAGAGTTGTTGGAAGAATTTGGCATTGCCCATGTGCGCAACACCCGCGGCGACGCGCTTTCAGGCGGCGAGAGAAGAAGAACCGAGATTGCGCGTGCGCTGGCAACTGAACCACAATACATCCTGCTTGACGAGCCGTTCGCAGGAATTGACCCCAAGGCTGTCGATGACATTCAAAATGTCATACTTTATTTACGCAATCGGAGCATCGGAATTTTGGTTACTGATCACAATGTGCGCGAGACGCTGGGAGTTACAGACCGGGCCTACATTATGGCCGACGGTCGCATTTTTCGCTCCGGCGTGCCGCGCGAATTGACCGAAGATGCAGAAGTGCGACGGCTATATCTTGGCGATAAATTCCGCATGTAAATCCCCGCGTAAAATGCGAAGCGAAACTGGCGCGCGCAAATGTGCTCTAATCGAGTATAATCTCCCTGCGCGCTCAGTCGCAGAATAACAAATACAAGTGCTCATTTGATCTGAGGAATGTCTCTTAAACTAACTACCAGCCTCTCTCAACGACTCGTGCTAACACCGCAGTTGCGGCAGCGCATCGAGATGTTGCAGATGACCACTCTCGAGCTGACTGACCTGATTCAACAGCAGATTCTCGAGAATCCAGTCCTTGAAGAGGTTGCTACGCAGGAAGAAGTCGGTGAGCTGGCGGAGAAAATTCTCGACCACCTCACCAGTGCTGATCCCGGCGCGGCCCCTGAGCAGCCGCGAGTAGAAGCAGCCGAGCCTGAACTCGGCAGTCCGTCGTCGAATGGATCAGGTGAACTGGAAAGCCTCTCGTCGGTCGATGGTGAAGGTGAAGGCGAGGGTAGTGATAGTGAGGGGCAACAAAATGTGACCGCTGATTTGAGTGAGGACTCGGTCGGCGACGAGATCGTCGGCGAGGAAGCCTCCCGCGACGCGTTTGAGGAAATTGATTTTGGCCGGGAATTTCAGGATTACCTTGACCCTGGATATAAAACTCAGGAGATCGAGTACAAAGAAGACGCGCCCACTTTCGAGCAGTTTCTGACAAGAGCCCCCTCTCTTGCCGATCACCTCGAATGGCAACTTCACATGAGTCCGATCGAAGGGAAGATTTGCGAGGCAGCAATTAGCGTTATCGGCAACCTCGACGCGGACGGCAGGCTCAATGCTACCAATGAAGAGGTTGCCGCGATGGGTAGCTGGACTGAGGAGACGGTCGAACAAGCGAGGCAGGCCGTCATGCATCTGGATCCCATTGGCTGCGGCGCCCGCGATGTCAGGGAATGTTTGCTGGTGCAGTTGGAAGTGAAGGGCGAAAGTGACCGGCTGGCGGCTCGCTTGATTAGTGATCACTTTGCGGATCTACAGCAACACAAGTTGCCCCACCTCGCGAAACAAATCAGCAGCGACGTCGACACGCTACTAAACGAATTGCAGTTTATTCGCACGCTCGATCCTTATCCCGGACGTCGTTACTCCTCAGAAGAGCCGATTCTGATTTCGCCCGAGATCTATATTGAGAAACTCGATGAAGACGACGAGGAGTACGTAATCTATTTCGCGGACGATGGCAGTCCGCGCCTTCGCGTGAGTCAACAGTATCAACAGATGCTTGGTAAGTCGGACGTCAGCAATGAAACCAAAAGTTTCATTCGCGAGAAAATGCGCTCTGCGGTCGATCTCTTGAGGAACATCGAACATCGGCGCCAGACGATTTACAAGGTGGTCGAGTCGATTGTGCACCGGCAACAGGAGTTTCTGGACAAGGGTGTTCAGTACATCAAGCCGATGATGCTGAAAGATATCGCCGAAGATATTGGCATGCACCTCTCGACTGTATCCAGAGTGGTTAACAGGAAATATGCGCACACTCCCCAGGGGGTGATCGAGCTGCGCCGGTTTTTCACCGAAGGCATGATGAATGAAGACGGCGAAGAGATTTCCACGCGAATTATCAAGTTGAAGATAAAGAAACTTATTGAAGAAGAAGATTCGCATAACCCTATTACCGACGATCAAGTGGTGAAGATTTTGATCAAGGATGGAATAAAGTTATCGCGCCGAACGGTGGCCAAGTATCGCGACCAGATGAGCATCCCTGGTTCGCGCGAGCGTCGCGCTGTGGTGTAAGGACAATTTGAAGGGCGCACCTATGTGTGCGCCCAGCTTCGGGCGGACACACAGGTTCGCCGCTACAGCGCGCAGATGGAATTTGGCCGCCTCAGTTTTTGTAATTCGCCAAACGTGTTGGAAGTTTTGCAAGCATTACTCTATTCATCCACCCGCTAACGCAGGTGGTTCTGACAAATCAGAGTGAGAAGGGAATCGCAGTCATGATGTTTGAGTACACGGGTAGGCACGTTGAGGTTTCTCCCGGCATCCGCAAGCACGTAGCAGATCACTTCGAGAAACTCGATCATATTTTCAATGGCACAGAACCGTCTGTGCACGTCATCATCACCGTGGAGAAGAACCGGCATACCGGCGAGTTGGTGGTTCACTGGCGCGATCACACTTTGACGGCCAAAGAGGTCAATGCCGATATGTACCTGGCGCTGACCCGAGCAATTGAAAAAGTTGAAAAGCAGGCGCTCAAACTCAAGAAGAAGATCATTGACCGAAAGCAGGGAGCCCGACGCACCAGCGCCGTAGCGCCAACTCCTGATGGGCAGTTGGAGGCCACGCCGCGTCCTCCCAGGATCGTCAATGCACGTCGTTATGCTGTTAAGCCGATGACTGCGGAAGAGGCAGCGCTGCAGCTTTCGTCGGAGCCGGATCAATTTCTCGTGTTTAGGGATGCGGACACCCAGCGCGTTGGCGTGCTGTATAAACGCAGCGATGGAAACTTTGGCCTGATCGAACCCTGACCGAAGTTGCTATTCCGAAAAACTTCAGCTTGTCGGCGTGAACGACAAGCTAAAGCTTACCGGCATCTGGCGGCCCGGGCGCGGGCAGGAACGCTGGCGAGTGACAACTCCGGCCCTACAAGCAGGCGGGTAATACGCGTTCCGTTCTTTCTGCCTTCCGTCAATTGCGCACAAACGCTTCCCCATGAAACAGACAACCGAGCGGAACCAGGAAAGGAACGACGCGGCGCCTGACATCGTTGTCATCACGGGCTTGAGCGGTTCGGGTATGTCTGCCGCGACTAATGCTTTCGAAGATCTTGGTTACTTTTGCGTAGACAATCTACCGGTCACGATGTTGCAAACGTTTGCGCGCCTTGTTACGGCGGATCGAAGTGAAAAGGGAATTGAGCGGGCCGCACTCGTCATTGACATTCGTGAAGGAACGTTTCTGGCCGACTTTGGCAAACAACTCAAGGCGATGCGGGCTGCCGGACTTAGTGTATATGTCCTGTTTCTTGAAGCGTCGGACGATGTCTTGCAGCATCGCTTCAGTGAAACGCGTAGGCCTCACCCAGCCGTCAAAGGGCAAAGCCTGGTGCAGGCGATTGGCGCGGAACGCACTGCGATGTCGGGCATACGTTCCCTCGCCGATCAGATAATCGATACCTCTGAACACACTGTCCATACGCTGCGCAGCCACCTACTTGAAAGGTTCAGTCCGGATCGCAAGGGCGGACCAATGCGCGTCCAGGTGCTGAGCTTTGGCCATAAATATGGCAATCCTGGCGATCTGGAACTCTTGTTCGACGTCAGGCATCTGCCCAACCCGCATTTCATTCCAGAGCTCAAACCACTCTCAGGCCACGATAAGCGCGTCGTGAAATACTTGAGAGCGCAGCCGGAAGTTGAAGAGACTTTGAGCCGCTTTTGCGATCTGCTCGACTATCTTCTGCCGCTGTACAAACGTGAAGGAAAATCCTATGTGACCGTGGGCATTGGCTGCACCGGGGGTCGTCACCGCTCCGTCATGGTAGCAAACGCGATGGGACGAAGGCTGCGGCGCGCTGGTTTCGATGCGCACGTGGTTCACCGTGACGTGAGAAAATCAAACCGCCACAAATGACACGGCTGTCCTTCGAGTATAGATAAGGAGCGATTCAATGAGCAGCAACTCACCGCAGAGCCCACCGAAAGAAGATACGCGCCGGATAGCGGGTGTGATTGTGACGCATGGCCATCTCGCGGGCGAGCTGTTGGCCGCGGCGGAGATGATCGTTGGCCCCATCTCATTCATAACCGCGGTTTCGATTGGGTGGCACGATGACGTGGATGCCGCGCGCGATGAAGTGCAGCGCGCCATCACGCGTGTATCTCAAGGCGTGGGCGTGCTGTTGTTGACTGACATGTTTGGCGGCACCCCCACCAACATCGCCTCGATGTTTTTGGACGACGGCAATGTTGAAGTTGTGACGGGCGTCAACCTGCCGATGATTATCAAGCTGTTCAACCAAACACCCAGTGGTTCACTTATTGAAACGGCTCGCCGAGTTTGTGATCTCGGCCGTCAGGGAATCTATCTTGCCGGCGATCTTCTCCAGCCGCCTGAAAAAAGCAGCACAAAATAATGCTCGAGCGCACACTTCTGATAAAAGCGCGCCTTGGATTGCACGCCAGGGCTGCCGCGAAGCTCGTGCGTGTAGCAAGCGGCTTTCACAGCCAGGTGCTGTTACGGCGTGTTGATGGAGGCGCGAGTGCTAATGCCAAGTCGATTCTTAGTGTGCTGATGCTTGCTGCCAGCCGCGGGACAGAGTTGCAGGTCAGCGCGGAGGGCATTGACGAAGAGGCCGCCATGAATGCTATCAACCAGCTTTTTGCCGACGGGTTTGGCGAACTGGAACCGGAGTCCTCGATATGACGGAACCAACCCCGGAGATACGCTGCAAAGGGTTAGGCGTCTCTGAAGGCATCGTGATCGGGCAAGTCTTGCGGATGCACGAGGGCACTCAGCACGTCTATCACTGGAGAATAGACGACACGGATTTGGAAACGGAGCGCCAGCGTTTTCGAGCGGCTGTTGGCCTCGCAAGCGGGCAGGTGCTCCGGATAAAAGAACAGGCAGAGAAACGCTTTGGCAAAGATCACGCTTACATTTTCGATGCTCACCTCCTTTTGCTGGAGGATGAAAAGCTGATTGGCGACATTGAGGAGCACATAACTGATGAACACTCGAACGCCGAATGGGCCGTCAAGGTAGTTGGCGATCGTCTGCTGCATCTCTATTCGCAGATCGAAGACGACTACCTGCGCGAGCGTAGTTCTGACATCGACGACGTGATGCAACGGCTGCTGGCGGCGCTGAGCGGGGCACAACCGCAGCATCACAACCTTTCAGAGGATGCCGTAATTGTTTCTCAGGACCTGTTGCCTTCAGCGGTCGCTGAATTGGATCTCGAACACGCCCGCGCACTAGCGACCGATTCCGGCGGTTGGACCTCACATACGGCAATTCTTGCCAGGGGCGTGGGCATTCCCGCCGTAGTTGGCCTGCACGACTTCTACCGGCGCACAAAGACAGGCGACAAGATCATCGTCGACTCAACCCGCAACGAAGTTATCCTGCATCCTTCAGCCGCAACCCTCGAACTCTATCGAACCGAAACTACCAATCGCGCAAACCAGCGAGGGGCGGCCGACCTTAAGGAGAGTGGTCCCGCTCGCACGCAGGATGGCGTCGAAGTAACACTGAGAGCTAACGTGGAAGTTCCCTCCGAATTCGACGGAGTTGAGACCTACGGCGCGTCAGGTGTTGGGCTTTACCGATCGGAGTTTTTGTTAGCGCGACGCGGCGGTATGGTTTCAGAGGATGAGCAGCGCGTGGCCTACGAGGCGATTGCGAAAGTCGCCGGCGAGGACGGCGCCGTGATCCGGTTGTTTGATTTAGGCGGAGACCATCTGCGCGAGCAGTTGCACGAAGGCGAAAAAAACCCAGCGCTTGGCCTGCGGGCAATTCGCTATGTGTTACGCAATGAAGATGTCATGCGTAAGCAGGTGCGCGCCATTCTGCTTGCCGCCGCCGGCGGGAATTTGAAAATCGTTTTACCAATGGTGGCTGACGTAAGCGATGTCAGGCGAGCGAAAGCAATCATTCAGGAAGAGGCTATAAACCTTCGCAATGCGGAACGTAGTTTTGGGGAGGTTAGCGTGGGCGCCATGATTGAAGTTCCGTCGGCTGTTGTTATGGCTGATAGGATTGCGCGGATCGTCGACTTCTTTGAACTGGGAACAAACGACCTGGTGCAATACACGCTCGCTGTGGACCGTGGCAATGACGAAGTCGCAGACTGGTTTCGCACACTCCATCCCGCCGTCCTTCACAGTATTGATCACAGCCTCAAGGCAGCACGCAACGCCGGAATCCCAGCGATTGTTTGCGGAGAAATGGCATCCACTCCTGCGTATGCGGTGTTGTTGGTAGGGCTAGGAGCCTCGGATCTGAGCATGACACCTTCCGCTATTCCTAGAGTTCGAGGCGCCATTGCCGGCATCGATTCGCGTGAGGCACGAGGAATTGCCGAAGAATGTCTCAACTGCGATACCGCCGATGATGTCGAGAATTTAGTTCGCGAGCGTTTTGCGAATCTCTGGCCGCAACTGTTTCATCCTGCGAGCCTGCCCGCTCCAAGACAAATCAAGTAACCGTCTGATCCCTGCCGTCCAAATTGAAGCCCCTCCGACCTCCAGACGCGTTGCCCCCAAGCCATTAGTCCTGCTAAGCCGCCCGATTTAGTTAGTTTGCCGCCTGGGTCAACTAAGCAAGATTCTTCTGAGAAATCAGGCTTTTTGGTTATTTATTACTAGAGGAACATACCTGAGCGGCGGCGGAGCTGAATGCCCCAGCTAAATCGCCGCTAGAAGATCTTTGGGAAAGAGTAAAAACCGACGATGAAAAGCCCAATTTTTGCAGCCCTCGTTCTAAGTGCCTCCCTGGCGGTGACAACATCTGCACAGGTGAAATCGGTGGCCGCAGCAAACAAACAGCCCGACTACAATCCAGCGACTACGAGTCAGAGTCCAGCCAATGCGTCCCGCGTTCGCGTGGTAGGACAGGACCCTAAAGCGTTGACAGCAAGCGGGAACGCTTCAGCCACCGCGACGCTCCAGGCTCACACAAAAACTGACTTCAACAATCATCCAGAAGCCTCTCGTTTTCGATTGGCCAACCCTTCCTCAAGCACCGCCTCGGAAAAGGTAGCGTCGAAGGCCGCGCCTGATAGCTCGAAGATTGGGCACACTGGTCTGAAGCCGGCGGGTTTCACAAACGCGACCACGGCGTCCTCCAACTCAGTTGCGAGTACTACTACTTCTCCTGTCGCTGCCGTCTCGAGTGAGATCTATCGCGTTGGCGTTCGCGACGTCCTGGACATTCAACTCTCCGACAACCCGGGCCAAGACTCTACGTTGTTCACCGTACTCCAGGGGGGAGTATTGGAGTATCCGTTAGCAGGCAATCCCATTGTTGTGGCAGGACTAACGACACCCGAGATAGCTGCGCTCCTGCGCCAGCGGATTAAGATCTTCGACAACCCCGCAGTGGTAGTGAATGTCCGTGACTATGCAAGCCACACGTTGACCATAAGCGGGTTCGTGGCCGCGCCCGGAACAAAAATTCTACGACGCGAAGCGATGCCGCTCTACACGATGCTCGCTGAAGCCTTGATTCTTCCCGAAGCAGCGCGTGCCACCATAACCCGCCAGGGACGCGCGCCAATCGTTGTGGAGCTGAAGGACGCAAATCCTTCAGCGACCCTGGTAGTCCCGGGCGATGTTATCAAGGTGTCGGGCATGCCGCCGGCTCCAACTGAATTCTTTTTCGTTGGCGGAGAAATCAGCTCACCCGGTCAGAAGCCTTACCATGCAGGCCTTACTCTTACACAAGCTATTCTCGCGAGTGGTGGAACGAGCGCGAGCGCCGGTTCCAAAGTTCGCGTTTCAAGGCAGGGTGCGGATGGACGACTGCTCACGGAGGAATACAATCTATGGAAGATCCAGGACGGGAAGCTTCCCGACCCGGTGCTGCAAAAAGGCGATCGAATCGAGGTTACCAACTCAAACTGATTACTTGAAGCAGGTCGAATCAAACGAGGGCGGCTTTTTCGAGGCCGCCCCTTTTGTTTTTGTAAACGCAAACTGTCAGTTTGCGGGTTCTTGGGAGGCGCGACAGCCAACACAACCGTAAACTAACAGTTTGCGTTACAACCAATCCGTTTATAATGGCGCGCCGCGAGATCGAATGAAAACGCCATCCACAACCCTGGTCCACATTCTGATCGGTAAGTCGATTCTGGAAACCCTGCTCGTCGGGGCGCTCGCGCTGTTTGGTTTCATGAGCGTCCTGCCGCCGTACTTCCACGGCTGGGGCGAAGTCACTGACGCAGGGATTTCCGGTTGGGTGGTCAACAATGCTGCGCCATGGGATCGAGTTGAGGTCCAATTATTCATCGATGGAAAGTTTGTGGCTACGATGCGGGCTAACGAACCTCGGCCGGATGTTTTCGCCGCGGGCTGGTCGAAAGATGAATGGCATGGCTTTTCGTTCCGCGTCTGCGAACTCCCACACGGGCGATACGAGGCTCGTGTGTACGCACTGCACGACAGCGGTGGCGGTGCGCGCAAATCGCTGCAGCTCGTCGGTGACCCAATCCCTTTCGTCGTTGACGATCAGGGAAAACTAATGCGCTCAGTCCACGTAACATTTTGACCATGTCCTCAAAAACAGAAGCCTTGAACTTAACTCCATTTGGACAAGTCGACAGACTTGCCCTCTGGGAGATCGTCTCTGTAGTTATCTCGTGCCTTATCGCCGAGTGGGTCGTGCTGGGGTTTGCCGGCAGGAACAAGCTTGTAATTGCTATTCCCATTCTACTGGCCCTGGGCTTGATGGCCTTCTCCCATCGTGAACGTGGCGAAAGTTTCCACGAGCTTGGATTTCGTACCGACAACTTTCTCGACTCATGTCGCCTTTTGCTTTTGCCGACTGCGGTCGCGGTGCTTGCGATACTGGCGACAGGTTGGTTTACGAGCCACGCGATATTTGCCGGGCACTTCCGCGCCCGATACCTTTCGCTGCCACTCTGGGCTTTGTTTCAACAATACACTCTTAACGGCTTTATCAATCGGCGGGCGCAGCTCGCGTTTGGGAAAGGGCTGAGGAGTATCGCGGTCGTGGCAGTGATTTTCGCGCTGTTACATTTCCCGAACCCGCTCCTGGCAATTGTGACATTGGTAGGCGGTCTGATGTGGGCAGCCGTATATCAACGGCAGCCCAATCTCTTCGCGCTCGCCCTATCGCATACGGTGGTGTCGATCACTCTCGCCCTGACCATTTCCTCAAATCTATTTAATAGTCTGCGAGTGGGCTTCAAATATTTCGGCTAGTAATTCAGTTGGTTTGATGCCGACCAGGTTTAAAGCCAGCTACCACACGCTGTACGTGTTGAACATGGCTTGGTATAATCTCGGTGCCTAGCAAGTGAACAGGTCGGGCGGTCGCTCTTGGAACCTCGAGTTTCAGATCTCAGATTGAGAGCTGAAATCCTCGAATTTCGATCACTCAAATCCTTCATTTTCGGATTAGATCTGAAATTATCAGGCTTGAGTTGAGTCCAGGAGAGGAAAGTCCGAACACTACAGGGCAGCGAGCCCGCTAACGGCGGGGCGCCTGATAATCTCAGATCTGAGGTCTTCGGCCGCATTTGGGTTTCGGAGTTTGAGATTTGAGATCTGAGATTCTCGGGTGACGACAAGTGCAACAGAAAACAGACCAGCCGCGGGTTTTTGGGTCTTTATTGAGACCTCAAATAGAATTTCAGATTGAAGATCTGACATTTGAAAGCCGCGGTGATGGGTGAAATGGTGCGGCCCCGCAAGGGCTTAAAGTAAGAGCGCACCGGCGCGTGTGGTGACACATGCGGCCAGGCAAACTCCTCGCAGTGCAAGATCAAATAGGGAGGCGTCAACAGGGCTGTCCGCCCGAAGTAGCCAAAAGCTACTACGACCTCCGGGTAGATCGCTTGATCCAATCTGGCAACAGTTGGACTAGATGAATGATCGCCACTCCGATTTGAAATCCTGGATTTCAGCTCGGAGCACAGAATTCGGCTTATAGACCTGTTTCACTTCGCTGGGCTTAATACATTCCAGAGCTTCCCAAACTGTCCACAAGACGCTGAAAGAGAGGCTGCGAGACATGGCGAATCGTAAGGGAGTTTTCATTGGCGCATACGTGCCCAACCACTTGAAAGAGTCTCTGCGCCGGCGCGCCGCAGCCGAGCATCGAACTCTCTCTCAGGAAATCACGCGCATTCTGGAGGAGGCGGTACATGGGAAGGGACTTCCCCCGGGCAGCGTGGACCGACGCAATCGCGAGTCAACTCCACGCCGCCGGGCTACGGATCCTGTTCCACGCCGGCGGAATGATGATGTGACATACGCGCCCACTGGCAGCAAAACGGGCGACGAAAACGCTTAAGCCTGAGATCGAGATCCAATATTTGGTCACGCGGAAATAGTCTTGAAGTTTCTCATCATCGCCGCACTGTTCGGTCTCCTGCTGCTACTGCTCTATTCCAAACTATATCCCTACATTTCATTGCTAAAGAAGATCCTGGGCACGGCAAAGACGATGGTCGACTCGCCGCGCGGCCCCGGCTCAGCATCTACGGCTTCCAGTACCAAAAGAGACAAAAAGCTGGTGCGCTGCGTGAGTTGCGGAACCTGGGTACCAGCGGAGCGAGCTATTGGCACGGGTGCGGTAGTATCAGTCTATTGCTCGCGGGAATGTCTGGAGAAGAGCTCGAATGGTAAAGAGAGAAAGATGGCCGGCTGATTCTTGTCAGAACCACCTGCGTTAGCGGGTGGCCTATCGCAGTCGAGTTGAACGAGACGAACCAACGGCCACCCGCTAACGCAGGTGGTTCTGACAAACCCTATTTGCTTGTTGCCGCTTCTTCAGGCAGCAAATTGCCCGCCTGGTGAATAGCTTTGTCGGTGTCAGTTAGATAAAGAACAATCGTGCCCACAACGAAGAAAATGATCAAAGACAGCAAAGCCTGCCGGTAAGAATTTGTCGCGGCGACCACGGCGCCAAAAACGAGCGGCCCCAGCCACGAAGTGCCACGCTCAGAAACTTCATAGATGCCAAAGAAGGACGCCTCTCGTCCGGCGGGAATCATCCGCGAGAACAGCGATCGCGAAAGTGCCTGAGAACCACCCAGCACGATCGCAATGACGACGCCCATCGCCCAGGCGTCAGTTGTCGTATGAAGAAAGCCGTAGCCGTAGATCACCACGCCGGCCCACGACACGAGTGAAACCAGGATCGCATTCTTTGTGTTAATCGCGTAGGCGAGTCGTTCAAACAGCAACGCTCCGAAGATTGCCACGAACTGAACCATCAAAAAGATGCCCAACAGGAACGACTGATCTGTTTTGAGGCCGCGCGAGATAAAAAGCTCCTGCGCCATAAAAACGGAAGCCATACTGATCACGGTCTGAATGCCGTCGTTGAAGAACAGATAACCAACCAGATACCTCAGCGTATAGCGCAGACGCGCCAGTTCTCGAAACGTGCGGCCGAGCTCAGAAAACCCGACCGTCAAGTAAGTTTTCCCCGGAGGCAATGATTTCTCTGGCGCGCGCGTTTTCAGCGTCGCGAAAGTAATCAGGGCGAACCCTCCCCACCAGACACCTGCCGAAAGCAACGAGATGCGAACCGCCAGGTAGGGATCCAAACCCAGTCGCGACGCGCTCTTCACCAGCAGGAAGTTCAGCGCGAGCAAGAGTCCCCCTCCGAGGTAACCGTAAGCGAAGCCCCGGCTGGACACTTTGTCGCGCTGATCTTCGGTAGTTATCTCATTGAGGAAGCCGTTGTAGAACACGAGGGTCGCCCCAAAACCGAGATTTGCGATGATGAAGAGCAAGCCTCCAAGCCAATAGAGCCTCCCGTCAACGAAAAACATCAGACAGGTTGCCGCAACTGCGATGTAGCAGAACACGGCCATCATCTTCTTCTTAAGGTTTGAGTAGTCGGCGATGCTCCCGAGGATTGGCAGCAGGAATATTTGCAGGAACACAGCGATAGAAACGCAGGTGGGGAAAAAAGACTTTGAAGTGATCGCCCCGAGCGGGCCCAGGTTCACAACTGCTCCGTTTTCTCCAACAGCGCGCTGTGTAATCTCTGTCAGGTAGGGCCCGTAAAGCGCGCCCACAATGGTCGTCGAAAAGGCAGAGTTCGCCCAATCGTACATCTTCCAACCAAATACTTCGCGGGGGTTGTTTTTATCGCCGGGATGGGGGTGCACAGATTTCGCAGGGTGGTCTACTGGGGTCATGTGTGCGCCGCGGCTTTCTCAGTCAGGGTTTCAACTATGGCCGGTGTTATGTCTGCGAGAGTTTTAATCCGATTTGCGATCAGTTCTTTGTTAGCCCCCCAGACGATGGTTGGGACCGGATTCAACGTGTGATTGCGCGACGAAAGATCTTCGATGTTGCCGTGATCGCTGGTGAGTATAACGGAAGTGCGACTCAAATCAATTCTCTTTAACACTCCTCTGATTAGCCTTGCAAGATTTCGGAGGACCGTCTTCGCGGCCTGCATGTCCTGCGCATGTCCGACTTTGTCGGTGATGAAATATTCATAAAGCGTAAACCGATTCTCGCCGGCGATGCGCGACAGCACGTCGGCGGCTTCGGCTGCCGTGCGCGGGCTCACATCCTCGCCTCGCTCAATGAGGATTGCATTAGTGAAATCCTGATAGACGGCGTGTCCGGCTTTAAGGTCGGGCACAGTTCGGAAAGGCAATCCGGCTGCTTCAACCGCGGCCGTTGTGGCGGAGACCCAGCGCGGGCGCTCGTCGAAAAACTTCTGCGGATAGGTGTTCGCAAAGGTAATCGGCTCGATGCCGGCGCGAGTCAGT
>JBGPYG010000416.1:0-3062 GCA_041493085.1 Pyrinomonadaceae bacterium
CCTCTTGGGAGTGAGGTGCTTAGTCGGGAGGCAAAATGAAAACGTGACCTGCCAAAAAAGGGACAGAGTAATAGTCTGGCGACTTTAACGAAACGGTTGTTCAGAGAATTCACGTGCCCCTAAGGCGTTGAGCGGCGGTAGTATAATACTTTTCGACGGGGGACGGTAGTAGAACGCAGCGGTTCGGATTGCCGTCTCGGCTGGAAGTATCTTATTAGTCGCCGCTCTTTGCGAAAAACTGAAGAAGGGGTTTTCCCAGGCAAGCTTTCCTGGAGCAAAGACCTTGACTTACCCAAGCCACGAGAATATCGTACTCGCGTCAACAACGTCCTGTTCGCCGTTTCGCGTGGGAGACGGTCCCGGCAATGGGACTCTGGTACAAACCTTACATTCTGAAAGGAAATCAAATTAAATGATCACAAGTTCTCGCCGACGTACGCTTATCGTCGCCGTGGTTTTAACTGCCGTTGCGATGTTGGCGTCCGTCGTGTCCGCAAGTCACTCGTGGGGCGGCTACCATTGGGCGCGCACCTCTAACCCGTTTACCCTAAAAGTCGGTAATAACGTAACTTCAAATTGGACCACTCAGTTCAATACCGCGCTCGCGGATTGGAGCAATTCCTCCGTAATGGATCTGACAGAGATCGCTGGTACTGCAGGCAGAAACTGCAAAATGGTCGCCGGAACAGTACAGGTATGCAACCGTACATATGGCAACAATGGCTGGCTCGGCCTGGCCTCGATCAACATCACTGGCGGCACCCACATTACGCAGGGTTCGGCCAAGATGAATGATACTTACTTCAACACCTCCACCTATAACAACCCGAACGAGAAACTGCATGTAATGTGTCAGGAGATCGGTCACACGTTCGGGCTCGACCACCAGTCCACTGACGGTAGCTCGCTTAATACCTGCATGGACTACTTTTCAAACACCGGCGCGAACGCCGGCAGCACACTTAGCACACACCCGAACCAACATGATTACGACGAGTTGGTGATCATCTACACGCACCTCGACAGTTTCACCACCCTCGCCGCACCTACCACTCAGGCTGCGGGCGCGTCCGAAGATACGAACGACTCGAACAACTGGGGCCAGCTCGTGAGCCAGTCCGCGAATGGTCGCAGTTCGACTTACGAGCGGGGTAATTCTGATGGCTCTAAAACGGTAACTCACGTCTACTGGACCGAAGAAGCCGCGGATCGCTGTCCCGCCTGCGATCACCGGTATGACCGTTAAGCTAATCGTCACCTTGTTGTGATCGATTCGAATAGAAGCGAGGTCCAAAAAGGGCCTCGCTTTTTCGTGGGTTAGTGGGATCGAGTATTTTCCGTGAGCGTGGGACTAACGACGCTCGAAGAGTCTGCGAATCATTTGCGGCAGCAGCAGTGAAGTTTTCACAATGGAGCCGGTGGTGAAATGGCTGGCCAGCCCGCCAAAAAGCTTCGAAGCGCTTGGGTTGTAGCGAAACCACCAGAGATCGGGCAGGAATGGCAATCGATTCACGTGAATATGCTGTGGCTGGACTAACTCGAGTAAACCCATCCGCCCGTGAGTTCTGCCGTAGCCGCTGTCTTTAACTCCGCCCCACGGTGTCTGCGCTATGCCGTGAGTGTAGACGACCTCATTGACCATCACCGTGCCCGCTTCAATGCGTTCCGCGACCCGTTGTCCTTTGGCAATATTTTTTGTCCACACGCTGGCCGTCAAGCCGTACACGCTGTCGTTCGCCAGTTTGATAGCTTCGTCTTCGGTTTTGAACGTCATGACTGGCAGCACGGGTCCGAAAGTTTCGTCGCGCATTATTGCCATGCCGTGATCGACATTTGTAAGAACGGTCGGCTCGTAGAAGAACCCGTCGAGATTCGCTCCACGCCGTCCGCCGGTGAGGATGCTGGCGCCGCGTCGCTCCGCATCGTTGACGTGATCGGCTACGATTTGAAGTTGACGTTCATTCGACATTGCGCCGATATCGACGGCGTCTTCAGTTCCCAGCCCCTGCTTCAGAGCTTGCGTTTCCGCAACCACTCGCTTGATAAACTCAGGCGCGATCGATTCCTGCACGTAGCAGCGCTCAACTGATGCGCAAGCTTGTCCCGCGTTAGCAAACGCGCCCCATACCGCGCCGCGCGCTGCGTTTTCGATATCCGCATCCTCGAAAACGATCATTGGATCTTTGCCGCCAAGCTCAAGAACAACGGGAGTGAGATATTTGGCGGCGGCTTCGGCAACGCGTCTGCCGGTGGCGACGCTGCCAGTGAACATTACTTTATCGACGCGTGCATCAATGAGCGCCGCGCCGGTGGCGCCATCGCCGGTAACAATCTCCAATAAACCCGCCGGCAGACCGGCGCGGCTGAAGATGTCGCCGATCTTCAAAGCGATTAGCGGCGTGAGTTCACTGGGTTTGAGCACCACGGCGTTCCCGGCCATCAGCGCCATCACCACTTCATCAGCAGGTGTGGCCAGGGGAAAATTCCATGGCGAGATTATTCCGATGACCCCGAGGGGTTTGAACAGAATGCTGGATGAGCGGCCCATCAAGCCATACTGGCCGATGTCGATCTTCTGCGGGCGCAGAAGATTTTCTGACGCATGCGCAAAGTAGTGCATAGCATCGAGCGTGGGTACGATCTCCATCGAGAGCGCCTCGGCTACCGGCTTGCCAGTTTCTCTGGAAACCAGGAGAGCGATCTCGTTACGCTCGGCGAGCATGAGTTTTCGCGCGCGCAGGATTACGCGACCACGATCGCGAAAAGAAAGACTGGCCCAGGCAGGCTGCGCCGCGCGGGCTCTGCCCACAGCTTGCCCAACTTCTTCCGGCGAAGATAATGGCGCGCGGCCAATCTCCTTGCCCGTTGCCGGATCGTAGGAAATGATCTCGCTGGCTTGCTTGCTCTGCGGTAAGGTTTGGGTGCTCATTCGCGGACTTGATTATCTAACAAAGCTGCTCTGGCGGCTAGGTTGGTTGTAGGATTCAACATCTCACTGGGACCGCGGGCGTCTCGCCCGCAATGAGCGCGAAGCGCGAAAATGGTTGAGGAGGGCGCCTTCC
>JBGPYG010000371.1:0-4062 GCA_041493085.1 Pyrinomonadaceae bacterium
AATCAAGGCCAACTCTGTTCGCGCTCTCTTTTGTTTCTCTTCGTTGACTGCGGCGAGGAGTGGCTCGACTTTGACCCAGTCGCGGTTCCCGGTCCGCAATTCCGATACGCGCCAACCGCTCTTGTCATTAAGAAGCCGAGCATCCACCTTTACCCAGGCTACGACGGTGGCAGACGCTTGCGAGGCGAGCGGTATTGGCATCGGGTCTACTTCCTGGATGCGGACCGCATCCGAAGGAATTTCCACGCCTAACAGACTGCCCAATAAACAACGGGCGCGCTTCACGCTCGGGTCGATTGCCAACACACCTCTGCTGGGTGGGTCCGGCGCCGTGCATGCGCCTCTGACTACCTGCGTCTTGAATGCGTCGGCGATTAGATCGATCGCTTCCCAGCGATCCTGACCGGTCCTGACTTCGGCGACGCGCCAGCTTCCCTGCTGGTCTTGTGCAAACTTGAAGACAGTCCTGATCTCGGCCGACACTTCCGCCGCTGCCCCGCTGGTTGCGGAGATTGTCTTCACTCGCACCGAGTCGTTCGTAAGTGCAAAACCAGCCATGCGCGTAATCGCTTTGCGCGCCTGCTTTGAAGTTAAATCTGCGCGGACGCTTGTGGAGGTGAAGGCGACAAGGCAGCAAGCGAGCAGGGGAAACAGTAAGATCGTCCTGATTTTCCCAGCGTTCATAATGAATCTCGAATCAGGCACTAGCTTTCCCGATTAGCATTTGCAACATGATATGCAGTTGCGCGGTCGTGAAAGGCTTGGGTAGAAAGACTACCGCACCGGCCGAAAAGCTGTCCGAGGAAAGTTTCGGATCCTGTTCGGCAGTCATCATCATTACCGGAATCTTCATGAGGCGTTTTTCGGTCTTCATGTAACGAACCAGCTCGGGCCCGGAGATATGTGGCATGACCACGTCGAAGATTGCGGCAGTGAAGTTTGGATCGCTCTGCAGAATCTTGTAGGCCTCTCGTCCGTCTCGCGCTGAGACGACACCATAGTTCTCTTTTTCCAGGATTGTCGACACTAAACGCAGAATTGCCGGGTCGTCGTCGGCGACCAGAATCCGTCGCTTTTCAGTGTCTTCGGGAGCCGAGGTCGCTGTGTCCTTGTCCATATGTTTGCTTCTACACTTCCACTGTGTGGCTGCTTTCGCCTGCGCGACTTGATAGTTCCGCCGCAAGTTTGATTGCCGCAACCATGCTTGAGTGCTCTGCGATTCCTTTGCCGGCGATGTCAAATGCCGTCCCGTGATCGACCGAAGTGCGAATGAACGGCAAACCCAGAGTAACATTCACAGCCTCGCCGAAGGAAAGACATTTGATGGGAATCATCGCCTGGTCGTGATAACACGCGATTACTGCGTCAAATTCGCCGCGCGAAGCTCGCAGAAAGACTGTGTCAGCCGAGAACGGCCCCTGCACGTCGATCTCATCACGGCGGCACGCTTCAATCGCCGGAACGATTTCAGAGGATTCTTCCATGCCAAACAATCCGCCTTCGGCCCCGTGAGGATTCAGAGCGGCCATCGCCAACCGCGGTCGCTCGATTCCCCACCGTTTAAGTTCGCGATTCGCTAAATTGATCGTACGGATGATGCGATCCCCTTCCACCAGCCTTATTGCCTCAGCCAGCGGTACATGCGTTGAGATTAGGACAATGCGTAGATTCGCAGCAACGAAAGCCATCGCATATTCTTCGCTGCCGGTAAGATGGGCCAGAAATTCGGTGTGCCCGGGGAAGCTGTAGCCACCCAGGAAAAGCGATCGCTTATTGATTGGCGCCGTAGCTATCGCATCGACACTTCCCGCGGCGCACAACTCCACCGCCGCTTCTATGTATCCGCCCGCAGCTTTTCCAGCCGCGCCGGATTCAATGCCAGGCTCGATGATGCCGTTGATGTTATCGAGATGAAAGATGATCGGCTCCGATAGTTGCTCGGGAATCGGTTCCCCTGAGCGAACAATGTCGTAACCAGATTGCAGGTCGAGAGTGCGGGCTGCGTGGGCCAGCAACTGGGCGTCGCCAACGATTACTGGAAGGCAGACACGCCGGATTTCTTCTTCGGCAACGGCCTTCAAAACCACTTCCGGACCGATACCCGCCGGATCGCCCATCGTGATGGCGATCCGTGGCAAAGATCGGCGCCGTCGAGGACCTGAATGAGATGAGTTTTGCGCAAACTGCCTCATTGGTGGAGACTGGACGTAATCGGGACGGGAGAGAATCAGGAAACCGGATGGGCGCCGGCTTGTCTTCTACTCCGAGGCCTCTTCCAAGCGCTCGTCGACCTTGTACATGTATTTGACGTTTCGCTTGAGAAGAAGAAGGTTGGGCGCCGATTTGCGGTTGACCTTTAGCGCGCCGCGATCGTACCACTCGATTGTTCCCTCAATCTCTTCGCCATCCAGCAATACGATGACCATCGGCGTGTGCGCATCGATCTGCTTCTTGTAGTAGAAGAGTTCGGCATTGGTTTCCATCGGTGGCGGCGTTCGCTTGCGCACCTGGACTGCCGCTTGAGCTGGACGCGGGCCTTCCCGGTGGGAGTCTCTCCCGCCCTCCCTGCCTTCGCCTCTGGGTCCGCCATGGGAACCACCGTTGGAACGCTCCCGGGGCTGAGGCACCTCGCGTGCTTTACCCTTGACCTCGGCGAGCGTGGTTCTAATAAGTTTACGATTGCTCACTTGTTCTTACCTCCAAAAATTAGACGGGTTAAAGATTGATCGCGCGACGCACCGTGGGCGGGATGGGCTAACGCGGATCACAGTACACTCGCAGGCTGCGACCATTCGACAGGACGAAAAATTTGACCGTAATGGAAAACCCTGCAAGGAATGACGCCCATGCTACACAAGCGGGAGTCAAAAAGCAAAGGGGAAAGCCGCCGCCCGTGAAAGCAAATGTCAGGTCAACGTAAAAGGAAGGCTCAACGATCTGGCCTTCCTTTTTACTGCCAGAGTTTTAATGGACTAGTCAGCTTTCTTGCGAATGAATGTAGGCACGTCGAGATCGTCGGGGCGTAAGTGCATCATCGGCCGTGGCAAATCGTCCGACGGACGTTGCACAAAACGAGGCGCGCTTGCCGGCAGGCTCGACATCGCAGCAGCGGAAGCCACCGCTACCGCTTCCTGACCAAAACCTGTGGCGATCACGGTGATCTTCATCTCATCGCGCAGGTTCTCATCGATCACTGCACCGAAGATTATGTTTGCATCTTCGTCGGCTGCTTCACGAATGATCGTCGATGCGACGTTCACTTCATAAAGCGTCAGGTCGGGTCCGCCCGTGATGTTGATGAGCACGCCCTTCGCACCCTGAATAGTGGCTTCCTCGAGAAGTGGTGACGAGATTGCCTGCTGCGTTGCCTCTATCGCTCGATTCTCTCCGCGCGCCCGACCAGCACCCATCAAAGCCAGGCCCATCCCTTGCATGATCGATTTGACGTCCGCGAAGTCGAGGTTGATTAAACCGGGAACGGTGATCAGATCGCTGATTCCCTGCACCGCCTGCCGGAGCACGTCGTCGGCTACTCCAAAGGAATCACCCAGAGAAGAATCTCTCTCGACGGTGTGCAACAGGCGCTCATTTGGAATCGTAATTACCGTGTCGACACACTCGCGCAACTCGCGCAGTCCTTGTTCGGCTTGCTGCATTCTGCGGCGCCCTTCGAAATGGAAGGGTTTCGTCACCACGGCCACGGTCAGTGCCTCCAGTTCGGTCGCGAGCGAAGCAATGATCGGCGCTCCACCTGTACCCGTGCCGCCGCCAAGGCCAGTCGTCACAAACACCATGTCAGCGCCTTCAAGCACTTCGATGATCTTATCGGTGTCTTCAAGCGCAGCTTCGCGTCCGACGTTAGGATTAGCGCCCGCGCCGAGTCCCTTCGTGAGCCGGCTGCCGAGTTGTATTTTGATTGGTGCTTTCGACCGCTTCAACGCCTGGAGATCGGTGTTCGCAACGAGGAATTCGATGCCCTCGATGCCGGCTTCGATCATACGGTTAACCGCGTTACCGCCCCCACCACCGATACCGATCACTTTGATACGCGCACCAAGCGGG
>JBGPYG010000031.1:0-17004 GCA_041493085.1 Pyrinomonadaceae bacterium
GGGAATCTTAACGAGACGATCGGCGGGCACCGCGGCATACTCGGCATAACTTCCGAGCGTGCTGGTGTAGGCCACGCGGTCACCGAGTCTTAAGGTCGTGACATCAGCACCTACCGCGACTACCAGTCCAGCCGCTTCCTGCCCATTGATAAAAGGCAGCGACGCCGGATAACGGCCTTCACGGAAGTAGACGTCGATGAAGTTCACGCCCGCCGCTTCGATCTGCACCAACGCTTCGTTTGGTTTGGGATCGGGAACGCGCAGGTCTACAAAGGTGAGCACCTCCGGTCCACCAACTTGGGCAACTTGAATGGCTTTCATGGCGCGATAGTAAATCGTGAACAGTAAATAGTGAATAGATAAGAGGACAGGATGGGCAACGAGGCGGTAGTGTCCTAATTTCAGATTAGTTCAAACTAGGACACTGCCCAACGAGGCTCATCACCGTCGAACGACTGCCGCTTGCCGATTGCTGACTGCTGTTTGCCGGCCTACCCTTTCGTCGAAGTCTTTTCTGAAAGTATCCAGTGCTGCGGGTCCAACTCCACTTTGCTTGGCCGGCTGGGCAATTTGATCCCAAATTGGGCTGTAGGCCCGTCGGCGTACACTGTGGTGTAGGCTACCTGCTTGCCGCCAAAAGTCAGCGACACCGGCAGCACCATGAACCAATTGCCTGGTGCGTTCTCTTGCGTGATTGTTCCCGTCATTAGGACCTTGCCGTCCGGCTGATCCTGGAAGTGATATTCCATTTGATAGGACGGCAAGTCCGACTGATAGACCCACTGTCTAAAAAACCAGTTGAGATCACGCAACCCGTAGGCGCGAGCGATGGGCGATTTGGCAAAGTGTTCATTAGCCACCCGGCGAAAGTCATCGGTGGACGCAGCGCCGTCATGGTATTGGTTAACAAAGTCAGACATCATGGCAAAGAAGGCGTCGCCATTACCCGTATCCGGATCCGTAAAAAGGAAGTGAAGCATGCGGAGCACCAACGCGCCTTTATTGTAGATGAGAGCTTGATACGCTCCGAAAGTCTTGGTGGTGTTTAGCCGATGGCCAAGAATGATCGGACCAACCTCGAACAGCTTGCCTTTGCCGAGGCCGTTTAATGTTTCCGGCGGCATACGGAGCGACTCACGCGCCCGGGTGATCAAGTCATCGCGCGATTGCGGTCCGGATCTAAAGCCGGTGTAAAGCATCCCTGAATACTCGGCAAATCCCTCGCTCAACCACTGGTCACGATATGACCGCCAGGAAACAATGTCGCCCCACCACTGATGCGCGGTCTCGTGCGCGATGAAGAGATAGGTGCGTCTGTTGGCGCGATCGGCGTTTGGGATCATCAAGAGCGTGGGGAAACCCTGGCCGAAGTTAAACGGATGAAAGGCTGCGCCAAAAGTCGGATAAGGATACTTGCCAAAGATTGCGGTGAAGTATCGCAGCGAGTTATCGAGTTCGGCCATGATGAAGTCTTCTTTGATCGCGGCCACCGAACCGGGAAGCGAATTAAACTCCAGCGGGGTCGGATCGCCGACGCCACCCTGCTCCCATTTCACCATTTCGGTGTGACGCTCAAACGGAGCGAGCGCAAATGTCACCAACGTCACCGGTCGCTGCATCTGATACTTCGTCACCATAACGTCTTTGAATTCCGGATCAGGTTCTTCGCTCAATCGTTTGCCCACGCTGGCGATGCGCAGTTTCTTTGCGTGGCGAAAAGTGAGGTCGAAAGTTGCGCGATCCAGATAGCCATGCCGGGGAAACCAGGTGGTATTTGATCGGGGATAGTGGCAGTCGCAGTTGAAATCCGGATCAAACATGAAATCGCCTTGCAAGAGAAATTCGAAATCGAGTTTCGTTCCAGCCGTCTGGGGCGGAACAAAAACGGTGAAGCCACCTTCCCAATCTTCCTGCGCGAAGCCTGCTTCGCTTCCCCCCACCCTTACCTTTTGCAGACGCATCTGCTTTTTTAGCCTTCGGTCTTCAAACTCTCCGAGGCTTTCACCAATCTGAAACGAAATTGCGCGCAGGTTAGCGGACCTGGTCTGTGACTGAACACGCGCCAACAGCCGCACGTATTTCTTGTTTTCCCGCAGATCGATATCCATATCGTAGTGAGTGATATCCAACAGATCATTTACGTCCGAGTAAGCGACGCTGCCGCGCTGATAGTCCTCCAACGCGTAGAAGGCCAGCCAGATTTCAGGCGTGTAAACATCAGACTGATACTTGTAGATCAAGCCTTTCTCGCCGCCATTGAGATCGAAATTCGACACCGGGACGCGGGTTTGATAATCAAGCACCAGGGCAAAGCGCCCGCGCTTTCCGCCATCGAAGCTCGCGAAGAAGAATCCGGGTTTCTCATGATTAAGGATGGACAAGGCAATGCGCGCGGAGAGGTTTGCGCCCGTTTCTTTCATCATGCGCGCTTCCAGATCGTTGGCAAGCTTCTGCGTGTTTGCGTCCGCCTGTGCCGGGGCCGGCTTTTGGCCCAACTGCTCAAACGTGTCATCACTGAATCGAAACACAGCCGTGCTGAAGTCTGATTCGACAGCGTCAGCACCAAGCAGTCGCTTTACGTTTTCTCTTTCAAAGTCGCCGGGCGGAACTTGCGCGCTAAACTTGCCGTCGCCGACAAACACCGCGCCGGTTACTTGGCCGTCAACCGGAGCGGCAAAGTAGAAGGTGCCGGTAAAGGTCATCTGGGCGCGGTCGCGATTGAGGACGAGACCGCTAACAGTGGCTGAGCCGCCGCCAAGCGAAAATGATCTGAGTCGTGTATAGAAATCTTTGTCGTTGTTCGCGGGGTTGTCCTGGGCAAACGAAGTCGGCACAACGAACACGGCTGCGGCGAATAAAGAGCAGACAAAAAGCCGGCTAAAAATTCCGCGACCGAAGTTTTTGAATTCGGGAGTTTGGAGTCGAGCTAATTTAAGGAGGGCAACTTTCATAGGAGTCTCCAATCAGCGAAGGTGAAGATGCGGACAGATAGTAAATCCTAAATCGAGAATAGTGAAAGCCTTGATTTACTGGCGGTGTCGTAAACTCCTTCCTACCCGCCATCCTCGTTTTGCAATTCACGACTTACGCTTTACGATTATCCTCATGAACTACAAAACACTGGGACGCACAGGCCTGAAAGTCTCTGAACTGTGCCTGGGCACAATGACTTTCGGTGAAAACTTCTTCGGCATTGCCGTGGTCGATCAACCGAGCGCAAACGCGATGGTGGCGCGAGCGCTCGAAGCCGGGATCAATTTCTTCGACACCGCGGACGTCTACTCGTACGGCCAATCGGAAGTGGTCCTGGGCCAGGCGCTGAAAGACGGCACGGTTGAGCGGGATAGTGTGATCATCGCCACGAAAGTGCGCAGCGCCATGAGCGAACCCGCAACGTCAGGAACGGGCGATGTGAACAACGTCGGGTTATCTCGGCAACATATCTTTGCTGCCGTCGAGAAAAGTTTGCAGCGGCTCGGGACTGACTACATCGATCTCTATCAGGTGCACGGCTGGGACGTGCTGACGCCCGTTGCAGAAACGTTGCGCGCGCTCGACGATCTGGTGCGTCAGGGCAAGGTGCGTTACGTCGGTTGCTCAAACTGGTCCGCGCGACATCTGATGAAAGCAGTCTGCCTGTCACGCGCGCACCACTGGGCGGAATTTGTCTCGCTGCAAGCTTACTATTCGTTAGTCGGGCGGGATTTGGAACATGAGCTGTTGCCACTCTGCCGCGAAGAAGGCCTGGGCGTTCTGCCCTGGTCGCCACTGTCGGGAGGATTCTTGTCAGGCAAATACAGGCGCGACAATCCTAATCCAGAAGGCGCGCGGCGCAACGGGTTTCAGTTTCCGCCGATTGACGAAGCACGTGGCTTCGATGCGGTTGAAGCGCTCGAGCGTATTGCGAAGGAGAAAGATGCGTCGGCAGCTCAGGTCGCGCTGGCGTGGCTGCTGGCGCAACCCGGTGTCACCTCAATCATAATCGGCGCCAACAAGATGACGCAGTTGGAGGACAATCTGAAGGCGGCAGACTTACGGTTGACTGCGGCGGAGATCGAAGCCCTCTCCGCGACCACCGCTCCAGCATCGCAGTATCCCCAGTGGATGATCGAGCGCCAAAATGAGGGAAGGCGCTGAGCAGTAAGCAGTAAGCAGTGAGCGGTGAGCAGTGAGCGGTGAGCAGTGAGCGGTAAGCAGCAGGTAGGAGTAGCGCTGCCTGCATTCTGGCTTCCAGCGGCTTTCAACGTCGCGGCTCTGCCGCCTGATGTGCGGAAGGTCTATGACGTCTATGACCTTCGGGAGCGCCTTCGAAAATATTTCGGGGCTATGCCCCGTTTTTGGAGGACGCAGCCCCGGTTGTAAAAACCGCTATTGCCGGTCGGGCTAAGCCACCACCGCACATCAAAGGGCAGAGGCCCCACGCCGGTGAGGGGTTGATGAGAAGCTAGCCGGCGAGTTCGTAGGCCTTCTTGAGCCAGGCAAGTATTTCACGATCGACTTGTTCCGGTGCCTGGAGTTTTATCTCAAAATGCCAGCGGTGGGCAGAGGCTTGTTCACGCCTCGCGATGCGCTTGTTCGCAACATCGGAATCAGACTTGAGCGTGAGGATCAAAGCCGACTTCTGCGTGGCCACGCCGGCGAAGGCGCTCTTCCTCACGAGATGAATGGAAGTTTTCTTGGCTTCTTCCTTCACCGGGCCAAGAGTCTTCGCGGCCTTAAGAATTGCGGTGTAGGTGGCCTTCACTTCAGGCGCGCGATTCTCAAAGTGTTCCTTGACGGTGTGGCCGCTTAAATTCATGGGCGATTTCTCCTATGCGACTCTAGTCGCAAAATTAATGAGCGACATCAAAGGCCGGGTGAATGGCGTCAATCTCGGGGCGGGAATTGCGCGCAGAAAGACGCTAAAGTTTCGTTTTCTTCCTGGCCTTTTCTGCTTTCGTCCGTTCCCTCGTTTTCTGAAGACACAAGTCCACGAGCGCGAGGGTCGTCATTGCACGCAGAGCTTTGTCTCTAAAGTTGCCGGCAAGATATAGCGCGCCGTCAAAATCGTACTTCGCAATTTCGCGAAAACCATTCTCGGGACTGAAGCCCGGTGTATTCATCGTTGCGTAAGCGCCAAAACCTCGACCTTCAATTCTCCGGCCGGCATCTTCGTTTGAGAAGTCGGGTGATTCAATGTGGTTGATAGACTTGACGGCGTCGCTCAGGACAGCGATTGTGCGGTTAGCATCAACCCTGGTGTAAAGGTAGGCGACACCGAGCAGTGCGCGCCCCTTAACTTCTGTATCAGGCGCTTTCGCAGCCGCGGTGACGACTTCTTCTAACAATTCACGAGCGTCCGCATCGTTCTTCGTGCTCTTTATCGACTCCTCGGCAATCTTCAAGTAAAGATAAGCGCGCTGGTCGAGCTCCGCGACTTTGGATGCGAGTTTTTTCGCGACGTCCAGTTTCTGATCCTTGATTGCTTGCTGCGCCCGATCGAAGTAGAGCCAATTGAGCAACTTGTCGCGCAGCGCGGGGTCATCAATCTTCGCGGCTACGTCGCTAAGCCGCTCGATGGTTTCCGAGTTTCCGCCAAACAAAAGAGCCATTGCCAGCGAGCCTTCACGTATTTGAGGGTTGGGCTGCCGGTCGGCTTCTTCGACGAGTTCATCGAATGACTTCTTCGGCGGCTCGATCACTCTGTTAGTAACTCTTTGCTGATCTTTTTGGCTCAGGAGCGCAAAGACATTCCCCTTCGCTTGCCTGAGAGGTTCAATCAAATCCGGTAACGCGCTTTCAACTTGTGGCTCTAATCGAGTGAAGGCAAACCAAATCTGATGAGCGTCGGAGAAGCGGTCTTCGGCGCTCACTTCACCTGGACTCTCGATTATTTGCTGCGCGCGCCGCAAGAGCGTTTGTACGAATAGTCGCTGAAGAATAGGACTCGGCGCGAAATTTTTCGGAACCGCGTAAGAAGTCCACATCGGCATCTCGCCGACGTCGTGATCATTGCCGAAGGGGTAGGAAGAGAGGTAGAGGAAACGCTCCAGAGGCGCACCTGCGTATGCTGTTAGAGCTTCCTGATAGATCCCATCGGCGCTGGTTCTGTTTACCTCCGCCAGCTTGTAGAGGAACATTGGAAGCCACATTGTGGGGGGATAATGCAAGCTGCTTTTGGCGAAGTTAAGCGCCGCGCTTTGATCGGAAGACAAAAGGGAATAAGCCGTGCTCAGGAGCTTTTCCCCAGTCCGCACGTCCTGCTCGGCATCCTTTGTTGTTTTTTCTTCGGCCTCCTTGAGCTCATCCTGCAGCATCTGGTCCGAGAGTTTGCGCGCCCAGGCGGCATCGCGTCTGGCGATTGCCGAGATTACTCTGTAACGCTGGTCAGGAACCTGGACGATGAGATTACCTTCGTTGCGCGGCTTGTCGCCTTTCTCCTTGTAGTTTTGCTGCGCGAGATCGTAGGCCTCGTTAAAAACGGTGCGCGCCCTGTTTTCCTGGTTGGGCCAGAGCAGATCTGCCGCACGTATCAAGACTGCGATACGCTTCACCATATCGTCGAATAGCCTGCTCCCATCGACTTGCTGCCGAATCAGGTCTAACGCACTATCGCGCTGGCATGAGGAGGGCGGCCCTTCTTTTCTCGCCTGGCCGACCGAGGGCGAGGCGGCGAAGGCCAGCGTCAAACAAAGCGAGAGAGTCGATTTGAAAAAGTCAGATCTCATTACAAGTCTCATTTGCCGACATCAACCATTGCCTGGGATTCACCTTAGTTGCTCTTAAAGGCGGCGCTAAGACTTCGAGCTATCAGCGGAACAATCTTTTTGGGGACATCGATGGCGGCTTTGATATGGCGAGCATGTGTGAAATGGCCCACAACGTAAACTCCGGAAACATTAGTTTCGAAAGTCTCGGGATCGTAGACCGGCATTTCGGTTAACTTTCCCGGCTCAGTCTTAACGCCGAGTTTCTTCAACAGAGTTAGATCAGCATCACTGCCTATCAAAACAAACACTACGTCGTTTGGGAACGTCAGCGTCTCGCCGTCCTCAGTGGTCAACGTCACCTCGCGCTCGGAGATTGAGAGGACCTCTTTGTACAGCACGACGCGGAGACGGCCCGCCGCAATTTCCTGGTCGAGAGGCGTGCGCACCCAATGTTTCATCGCGCCGGCTTTCGGGTCGCGGTTCTCCCAGTCTTCGCGCCAGATGGCGAGCGTGGTGCGCGCGCCTTCTTCGGAAAGAAACAATGCCGCTTCGGCAGCGCTGTTGCCGCCGCCAACTACCAGCGCATCTTTGCGGATGTAGGCATAGGGCTCTACAAAGAGGTGATGCACTTTTGGCAAGTCTTCGCCGGGAATGTTCAGGCGGCGAGGATGGGCCATCGCGCCAATGGCAAACAGCACACGCCGCGCTTGATATGAGCGGGGCTCTTGCGCCGACTCTGTCCGGTGTAGGGTTTTCACGATAAAGCCATCTGGTTCGAAACGCGCAACATCCGTTACTTCTTCCTCGGTATTTACGTGCAAATCCTGATCGAGCACGAAATGGATGTAGTGAGAAAGCAATTCTTCGCGCGTTGGCTTCTCGCGCACGGGTATCAAAGTTCCTTCGCGCATTTCCAGCTCGTTAACGGTGGAGAAAAGCGTTCTGCCTACAGGATAGTGACGCACCGTCTCAGCAATTGTGCCCTTCTCGAGCACGAGGTAGCTCAGGCCTTCGCGCACCGCGGCTGCTGCGGCAGAAAGCCCAGCGGGTCCGGCGCCGATAATTAATAGATCGAGAGGTTCAGTCATACGTTAAATATAGTCCAAAGTCCAAAGTCCAATGTCCAAAGTCTGTTTGTCGTGAGTATGCAGCAATAATTTGAATTGAGATCTAGCGAACGGCAATCTGGCGGCTCGCATCCGGACTTTGGACATTGGACTTTGGACATTGGACTGTCTTATTGGACTTTGGATGGTCTCAGAAGAATACTTCCCCTTGTGCAACGACAACCGAAGGCCCGCCAACACGAACCACATCGATCGCGCCGAGTTTGCCTGTGACTTCAATGTTGATTCGGCTGGGACGGTGCATGAAATCGCCCTGCTCAATAACAAATCGAACCCGCCCGTCAACCGACTCCGCACCTGAAGCGCCGTGATGCACCAGGTAAGCTCCCAGGGCGCCGGCCGCGCTGCCCGTCGCCGGGTCTTCCGCAATGTTATCGGCGGGCGCAAAGAAACGGGCGTGCGCTCGTGATTCACCGATCTCGATCGTCTCGCGTGAGAACGCATGGCAACCAGTGGCGCCCAGGCGCGTGTAGATTTCGCCGAGCAGAGCAGCATTGACACGGCAATACCGCAGATCCGCAAGCGATCGGATGGGCACTGCCAGCGACGGCAGGCCCGTCGAGATCACTTGAATCGGTAAGCTCTCGTCCAGGTCTTCTCTCAGCCGGCCAAGTGCGCGCGCAATTTCTGCCTGCTCGTGCGCGTCATCAACCTCGCCCGTGATCTCAAACTTGCCCTGCGTCATCACCACTTGCAGCGGCGCGCCGTCTTTGAATTCGATGTCTACCGGAAGAACACCGATGCCGACTTCATGATAAATGCGCGTCCAACCATTTCCACCTTCAGGGAGAGGCACAACGCCTTCACGCGCCAGCGCGTTCCACGTACCAACGATCGGATGACCCGCAAAAGGAATCTCACGCGCAGGTGTGAAGATGCGCAGACGGCGCAACACCGAAGCTCGGTTTGGCTCAGCTTGCGAATCACTCTTAACTGCTTGTTCCGGATTCTGGTTGTTTGCGGTTGCGGTTTCTGCTGATTGCTGATTACTGGTTGCTGACTGCTGCTTGTCAGAAGGTGCTATTGAAGGCGGCTTGAGCACAAAGACGGTTTCCGAAAGATTCATCTCGCGCGCAATCTTCATCATCTGCTCGTCTGTCAGTCCTTCTGCCTCCGGAAACACTGCCAGCGGATTGCCTGCAAAGGGTTCCCGCGTAAACACGTCAAGTTGAGTAAAGCGATAGTTGCTCATCTTTAGTTCCGGCCCTCGCGTCTTAGAGTCTCGGCAAAGTTGCAGGATATTCCAGCACATCATCGGGTCGGCGCTCGCTGGTGGTCAAGCGGGCTCCGAAGCTTGAAATGTTTCGGCTTCCTCTGGCATTACAGATGGATAGAATTTAGGCATTAAAGTGGAGCAGGAGAGCCAGGGTCGAGACTCAAAGGCAACGTAAGGCGCAATGCGCCAACGGCCTCCAGGGGCGTGGTTAAGAGCCTGCAAAGAATCTTGCAAAAACCCTTGACAACGCAGGGTGCTTGGAATATCGTGCCGCCGTTCTCAAGTAATTCTCATTGCCGACCGCACTGGCGCCTCCCAGTTTTCCTCGCAGTCAACAAAGGGCGAAACGGACGGCTTCAGATCCGAAGTCCGGAAACCTTTCACGAGCACTCTTTGGTCCTCGATAGAGAGCGCTTTGCTTCGCAAGATTTCATTTGATCGTTCGCCAGACTAAGCATTTCAAGACATCAGAATAGGAGTTAGCTATGCAAGCTGGAAATTCACGCCCCCGTTCCCTCGCCAATGCAAGCGTCATAGTCACCTTGTGTCTCATCTTGTCTTTCTGCTCTTCGCTCGTCCCCTCCGCGCAGGCTCAGGCGCAGGGGAACCCACCTAAACCCAAGACGCACGACTACATATTTACGTACGTGAGTGTTATGGACCCAAAAATTGTTGAAGACGTTTTTGGGAAGAGAATTTCGGATCGATTCGTTGCAATCCAAGTGACCCTCTCTAACACGAATCCAAACTTTCAGTTTCTGATTCATGACGTCTCGCTGGATCTTAAAAACGTTTTTGGAGAAGAGTTTCTTCAAAATCTTGAACAGCGATCGAAAGAACATTGTAAAACTTGCAGTGACAGTTGTATGGCCCGAACTAGTTTGGGGGTCAGAGAAAGCGACGATGCTCAACAGGCTCGACTCAGTCAATGTAAGGAGTCGTGCGGTGCGTGCAGCAACGCCGATTTGAGATTTGAATTATCGTCACTTGAATTGTCGCTTATCCGCGGAGTCGCAGAGAAAGGGCAAGCCCAGGATAAGAGAAATAAGTTGTTGCGTTATTTGGAAGGGGCCGGCACGGTCGCGGCAGGTTTTGTTGGTTTCGTTGGACCGAAATACTCAGATTTCGTCGCTCTTTACAACGGCGAGTTCCTTGCGGGCTATCGGCATGTTTATCCAGATTTCACAATTAATCAAATGAACAGGCTTAGCGATTCGGCGTACAAATCCAATACTTTGATTCCTAAGGAGCAGGCGAGAGTAATAGTAGCTTTTATTCCGCAAGCCATGTTTCTTACGCCAGACCAAAGGAAAAACTTCCGAAAGGATCCTACCTCCCTATATCCAGATTACTATGACGCAAACGCCTCGACTAAGAAGACCGTTGACTTTCGACGAGCGATGGCGCTGGTCGACGGAAACTTTGTAGCAGAGCTCAAAAACCTTCCGGTGATCCTGACCGGTGTTCAAATCAATCCCGATCAGGCGTTGGAGTGGCAGAAACCGAACCCAGTCGTCAAAGGATACATTCTTGGCCAATTCCTTGAAGGCGCAAACATTGCTCTGGTGAATCCACCTGCGGGCGTGCAGATAGCTCCGGATACAGAAGCTACGCCGGAAGAGGGCAAACTGTTTTTTGTCATTACGGCAAATGGGCCTGTTCCAGACACGACGCCACTAAGTTTTAAGGTATTCAACAAGCAAAACACTCAGACGATTTCTCAGGCAGTCTCTTACACGACACCCACACCAACGCTGGATTCTCAACAGGCTTTAGAAGGAATGGTTGGGGGGCCGGATGTGTCATTCAAATTAACTGGCAAAAACATAATTGCAGCGACGAAATTGACGATCACCCCAGGTGATAGCGGCGTGACGGCAACTTACCATGTGGAGACGGCGGATGACGGTACCACATCCCTGGTAGGTAAACTCAATATGACAAACGCGAAAGAAGGAACTTACAACCTGGGCGCTAAGAATGGATCCCTGAGCTCCGCAGTTACGGGTCTTCTTACTGTGAAACCGAAACCAACAACACCCTAGTTTCAGGAATAAGGATCCGTAAGGAGGGATTATGACAGAAGGGAACGAAGACGAAGTCCAAGAGTTCGAGCCGGAACCACTGGAAGTGCCTGAAATCGATCGCGGAGTCGGTCCCAATCCCGATCGCGGAGTCGGTCCCAATCCCGATCGCGGAGTCGGTCCCAATCCCGATCGCGGAGTCGGTCCCAATCCCAATCGCGGGGGCGGTTCTAATCCCAATCGCGGAGGCGGGGCTAATCCCAATCGCGGAGGCGGAGCTAATCCCAATCGCGGAGGCGGAGCTAATCCCAATCGCGGAGGCGGATAGACTCCGAGAATCGCATAGGGTTTTGCTGATCCGGAAGTACCGCACAGTAAACGATACGAGAGGTTCGTCGCAAGCATGATCACTGAGTTCGAATTGCAGTTGAGATGATAGTGGCTAAAGACGTTGCGCCGCACGATTCACCCACACCCTTGTGCCACGGGAGCTATCATCGATGACCGCTCTTCAAGGAATCGGAGCAACCTTGCGTGACGCAACCTTGGTGGCATACCTCGAGGAGTACAAGGAGCTTACTGAGACGTGGCGGAGTTTGGAATCGAAAGCACAGGGGAACATTGCGGTGGCGGGAATTTTTATCGCGGGCTCGCTCGCTTATCTTGAAAAGCTTAGCCCTCAACTACAACGACATGAACAAGTGTTTCTTCTGATCGCAATTGCCTGTCTTATTGTCAGCGTAATTCTTGCGATTCTTGCTTTAAAGACTCAGACAATTACCCCCCCCACCGCTGGGAAGCTTTGTTTCCTATTATACGACCAGGCTGGTGAAGATCGATACCGAGGTTAAGCTGCAAACTTATCAAGAAAGTTTTTTTGCCGAACACGTGTCCTTGTGGGGCGTAGTCATAGGTCAGGTAAAAGAATCAAACGATTCAAAGGCGCAATATTTATGGAGCGCTCAACGGTGGCTGATTGCTGCCATTTTTGCTGTTGCCGCGCTTTCGCTTTCAAAGCTAATCGATTGAGAATTGGAGGAACGTAACATGGGCAAGTGTTTGGCGTGTGATGGAGAAATACCCGACGGCACGACTTTTTGCGGCATACACTCGTTTGATCCCGGACAAACGACAAAGAGTCACGATGAGGTTCGCGGGGGAGGTCCTGCACCGGATCGCGGGGGAGGTCCCGCGGAGGATCGCACGGAAGGTCCCGCGGAGGATCGCACGATCGCATAGATTTTTTCAAACGGATCGATTGACCCTGTCGGCTACTGCTCTGACGATGGCCGTTACACAAACTATTGGAGGACGACTCAATGCCCCAAACAATCAACGATGCCGGTCTAAAGCTGATCGAGTCTTTCGAGGGCCTGCGCCTCACTTCCTACCAGGACAGCGTGGGCGTCTGGACGATAGGCTATGGTCACACAAAGGGTGTGGCGCAGGGTCAAACCATTACGCAGCAACAGGCCGAAGCTTTCCTGCAACAGGATTTGGCAGTAGCCGAGACGGCAGTTAACGGTCGCGGCCTGACGCTTACTGACAACCAATTCGCCGCGCTGGTCAGTTTCACCTTCAACCTTGGCGCCGGCAATTTGGCCAAGCTGCTGAAGAATGGCCTCGCGGCTGTGCCTGATCGCATTCCGCTATTTGACCATGCGGGTGGTCGGGCGCTGCCGGGTCTAACCCGCCGTCGGGCCGCTGAGCGCGCCCTCTACCTAACACCCTGATTGCCTGGAAACACCAACGGCTGGCGGCTTTCACCGTGGGCGCTGGGCTCGTTCCCCCAGGTAGTTGAGGGTCAAGGCTTGCAGGAGTTGAAAATTCCGAGTCGCGAACGAATCCGATCTCTTAATAATTGAGGAGAAAAAAATGGCGGAAGCTAACAATTCTGAACAAGGTGATACGACCTTCAAACCTGATCCGCCCGAGAAGGTAAAGTTTTATCAGGTACTGCTGCTCTTCACCTATCACATCTTATTGGCGGTGTTCCTGGCATACTGTATTTACAATGTTTGGCCGCCGCAGCCTTGGCCTGGTGATTCACCTGAGGCTAGAGCCGAGGCAAAGGCTGAAGCTAAGGTTGAAGTAGCTAAGACCGAACAAGCGAAGGCAGCGGCCCAATCGTCTAGTCAGCCTAATCAGAATACTCCCGGCCAGGCCGGCCCGGCGGCGACAAATGCGAACTCTCGCAATGTTGCCAATACTAATACCGCGACCAACGCGAATACCGCATCAGCGACTGGCTCAAACACGAACGCGGCCGCGACCGCAGGAAATGTAAACGCGGCAGAACCTGCGGGGTCAAAGTCGGCTGGCAATACAGCGGAGTCGTCGACCAGTGTCTACGGCGGGGAACGGCCGCCTCCGTTCTGGCTGTTTGGCAAAAAGTTTCAGCCTACGCTTGAGGTGCGTCTGCTTTTGCTGGTTCTACTTGCGGGAGCGATTGGGAGTTACGTGCATGCGAGTTCGTCCTTCGTGGATTACCTGGGCAATCGGACCCTCATCAGTAGTTGGGTGTGGTGGTATTTGCTTCGACCCTTCATCGGGATGATGCTGGCGCTGCTCTTCTACTTTGTATTTCGCGGCGGGTTCATCACCGCGGGTGTTAACCAGGGAGGCGAAGCTGCCGCCAGTTTTATCAATCCATTTGGTATTGCAGCAATGGCTGGCCTGGTGGGGATGTTTTCAAAAGTCGCCGCTGACAAGTTGAACGAGGTCTTCCTCACTCTATTCGCGCCCAAGGCAGGGCAGGGTGACGCTAAAAGAGGAGACAAACTCATCGCGAGTATTGCTCCTGTGGCTGCTGCGATCAGCCCGAATGCAGGTCCCTCGACCGGTGGCACCTCTGTGACAATTACGGGTACCGGCTTCCTTGAGGGAGCGGGAGTGACCTTCGGCGGAGCAGCAGCCGCAGCAGTCGTTTTCAAAGATCCGACGAAGCTGACGGCAACAACGCCGGCGCATGCGCCTGGACTCGTAGACGTAGAAGTGACCAACCCTAACAAAGTGAAATCTGTTTTGACAGGCGGTTTCACTTTTCTGCCTGGGCAGGCCCCGGAAGGGGCAGCTAGCGAGACCGTGGCAGAAAACATTGGCGGCGGAGGCGTCGACGAAATCGATGGCTGCGATGTCGACATCGTAGACGAAACACCGGATGAAGATTTGCCGATCACAGAAGGAGGTGTGGCCTAACATGGCATTTTCCTTAACTTGGTTACCAGATGTGCTGAAGGCGGCCGGTCTGAAAGTCGCCGAGGTTGATGGCTGGAAAAACCGCGGGCGTGGCGACGTTGGACAGATCTTCGGAGTTATCTGCCACCACACCGGCGGCGCCGGACCAGCGAAAGGGAATATGCCAAGCCTGGGCACCCTTGAGAATGGCCGTGCAGCCAGCCCTGGACTTGCGGCTCTTCCCGGGCCTTTGGCTCAACTTGGCCTTGGCCGCGACGGTACTTACTTTGTAATCGCTGCCGGGAGAGCCATCCACGCCGGAGCAGGAAAATTTAAAGGTGTGGTGACTGGCAACTCCAGTTTTATAGGTATCGAGGCGGAGAATACGGGAAAGCCGAGCGATTCTCCCTGGCCGGTGGTCCAACTGGATGCATACCATCGCGGCGTGGCAGCCATTTTGAAACATCTGGGAAAGGACTCGACGTTTTGCTGCGGTCACAAAGAATACGCTCTGCCTAAGGGTCGTAAGGACGACCCCGATTTGGACATGGAGGCGTTTCGTTCATCAGTCGCCGCGATCCTGAGCGGTGCGGCTCCTGTGCCTGTACTGATCCCAGCGGTTGAACCTCCGGTACAACCGGGTGGACCCGTTGGCCGTCCCACCCTCCGCCGCAACGCAAAGGGTGATCTGGTGAGGCAGATTCAGGCAAAGCTCGGAGTCGAGCAAGTCGGGAATTTCGGACCAAAAACAGAAGCTGCCGTGCGTGTTTTCCAACGTGCTCATGGCCTTGTCCCCGATGGTATTGTCGGACCAAAGACATGGGCCGCTCTGGATACCGTGTGAAGCTCCTACGCCTCCAGCCCCTGACAAACGGATCGGCAGCGGATAACATTTTTTGCAGTGGCTATGGAAACACTCTGGCGAAGCGAATTGTCAGTCAGCGGTCTTTGCTTCGCGCGAATCGCTGGCTATAATGCCGCGTCTTGAAAGAACCGGATAGCTCTCAATTATCGAACACCTCGGACGCCGTGCTGTCTCCTGGAGACTTGCGCGGCATCTTCTTACCGATTCCCACGCCCTTCGACTCCGCCAGCGAAGTCGATCTGCGCGCGTTGCGTGCAAACATCGCTAAGTGGAACAGCACGGGGATCAGCGGTTATGTGATTCTCGGCTCTACCGGCGAACGAGTACATCTTGACGAGTGCGACTATCTTGAGGAGATTGAGGCTGCGCGGGAGGCAGTGGGGACAGGCAAGGACAGACTTGCTTTTATCGTCGGTGCTGGTCAGCAGAGCACGCGTGGAACGGTAAACGAAATCAAGCGAGTCGCCGCGGCCGTAGCCGTAGATGCTTTCCTGGTTATCACTCCTCACTTCTACCACCCGAGCATTACGCAAGAAGCTTTGATAGAACACTACGAGAGCGTTGCCGACGAATCTCCTGCTCCGGTGATTCTCTACAGCATGCCTGCTCTTACAGGAATCAAAATTGAACCCGAAACCGCGGCGCGTCTCAGTGAGCACGAAAACATCGTCGGCATCAAGGATAGTTCCGCGGATGTCGACGGACTACGAGAAACTATCAGATTGGTCAGCAAAGATTTTGCCGTGCTTACCGGAAACGGTACGGTGCTTTATGAAGCGTTGCATGCAGGAGCGTGTGGCGGCATCCTCGCGGTGGGTTGCGTTGCCCCGGCACTTTGCCTCGCGATCTCGCGCGCAGTGAAGTCCGGAGAAACCGCAACGGCGGCGAGGTTGCAAGAGCATTTGACTCCGCTAGCTGCAGCGGTGACGACGCGCTTCGGCATTGGTGGTCTCAAGGCCGCACTTGAGATGAGGGGTTATGTTGGTGGCTCGGTGCGTGCTCCGTTACGAGCGCCGGACGACGAGGCGCGCGCAGAGATTGCTCGGCTGCTGCTTGAAGCAGAAGCGGCGCTGGAGAGTATGGCGGAAGTTATCGCGACTGGCGTTAACCTCACAGATGACGATTCCCCAAACTTGGGTAGTGTCTAAGGTTGCAGGTCTTCTCTGTGCAACCTTTGTGTCCTCTGTGTCTCTGTGGTGAATAAACGCCCGACAACCACTCACCACAGAGACACAGAGAGCACAGAGGTCACACAGAGAAATCGAATTCAAGACACCACCCAAACTTGCCCTCACTGGTACAACAGGGGCATCCTGCGTAAAATGCCCGTAAGATGCCTGGTCAGGGGAGTAATCACAAATTGAGCACCGCCGAACCTGCATGTTACAGCACTCCTGAAGAATCCGGCTTGCGAGTCGAAACGCTTTCTTTCGATCGCATTCCTCATCAGACGCGCCTCTTCCTTGACTACTTGCGTGATCCAATTGCGTTGCGCGAGTTTTACCCTGGAGCAGTGCGCTTTCATCACGAGCTGCCGGCACGAGCTCCGGAAGTTTTAGCCGCACACCAGACCGATCGCAATTCACTCTGTGACGCGCTTCAGGATATGAATGCCGCGTGGGGCGCGGGCGAAGAGACGTTGAAGAATATTCAACGGCTGCGCGACGCAGACTGCCTGGCCGTGGTCTCCGGTCAGCAGGCAGGTTTGTTTTCTGGTCCGCTCTACACGATTTACAAAGCGCTGTCGGCGGTGAAACTCGCCGGGTGCCTGACGCAGCGCAACACCAAGGCCGTCCCGGTTTTCTGGATTGCGACGGAAGATCACGATTTTCCTGAGGTAGCGAAAGCAGAACTCATCGGTCGCGACTGTAAGCTGGCGCACGTGGAAGTCTCACCGGATTTACAC
>JBGPYG010000383.1:0-3782 GCA_041493085.1 Pyrinomonadaceae bacterium
ATGCACTATCACCTTATTGGAATTTGCGGCACGGCGATGGCCGCATTGGCGGGCATGCTGCAAGCTCGCGGGCATCGGGTTACCGGTTCCGACGAGAATGTTTACCCGCCCATGTCTACCATGCTCGCTTCACTGGGCATTCAAGTGATGGAAGGCTACAAGGCGGAACACATTGAGCCGGCGCCCGACTGCGTGATCGTCGGCAATGCAATTCCGCGCGGAAATGCGGAAGTGGAAGCGACTCTCAATCACAAGTTGCTCTATCGCTCGCAGGCTGAGGTCGTAAAAGACGAATTCATTCGCGGTCGCCGCTCGCTCGTGGTCGCCGGCACCCACGGCAAAACGACAACGACCAGCATCGCCGCCTGGCTGCTGGATCAGGGCGGACTAGATCCGACTTTCCTGATTGGTGGGGTGGCGCAAAATTTTGGCGTTAGTTTTCGCGTTACGGACGGCGACTACTTCATTATCGAGGGAGACGAATACGACACCGCTTATTTCGACAAGGGTCCGAAGTTTATGCACTACTTGCCGGAGCTCGCGATCGTAAACAACATCGAGTTTGACCACGCTGATATTTATAACGATCTCGCGGCGGTGAAGCTCGCCTTTCGTCGGTTCATGAATCTCGTTCCGGGGAACGGCAAACTAATAGCCGGTTGGGATAGCCCGCACGTGCGCGAGGTAGTGACCTCGATGGGCCAGAGACTTTTTACTCAACTCGAAACTTTCGGCGCGAGTGAAGATGCGAAGTGGCGCATTTGCGACACGGACTTCTCAGGCGAGCTGAGCAAGTTCACGGTCACGCGCGAAGGTAAGCAGTGGGGCGAGTTTCAAACGCCCCTCATCGGTGACTTCAATCTGCTTAACTGCCTGGCGGTCATCATCGCTGCCGATACCTGGGGAATTAATCGCGATGTTATTGCGGAGGCGCTGCGCACTTTCAAGAATGTGCGCCGCCGCGTCGAAATTCGCGGCGAGGAACGCGGCGTGACAGTCATCGATGATTTCGCGCACCATCCCACCGCGGTGCGTGAAACACTGCGCGGCTTACGCAATCGCTATCGGGCGCGCCGTTTGATTGCCGTGTTTGAACCGCGCTCGTGGTCGTCGCGGCTGGCGGTGTTTCAGGATGAATACGCCAACGCATTCGCGGCCGCCGATTACGTAGTGATTGCGAGTGTCTTCGATAGCCAGAAGGTTTCTGAGAAAGGAAAGTCGCTGGATACTCGCAAGTTGATCGAGGATATTTCGCAACAGAACAAACCCGCCTTTGCGTTTCCTGATGCCGACGAAATCATTGCGCACCTGCTGCCACAACTTCGCGAAGGCGACGTCGTCGCGATAATGTCAAACGGCGGCTTCGACGGAATCCACGAGAAACTGTTAGCAGGCCTGAGACAGCAGTAAGCAGTGGCCAGTAAGCGGGAAAAGGCCAACCAGGGATCAGCACTACTTACTGCCTCCTGCTTTCTGCCTAATGCTCATTGCTCACCGCTTCAGGTTCGGGCCGCGCGACCAGCAGCGGTTTGGGAATGCTCTTGAGGTCCTCGAGCTTGCCGGGCGCAACTTCCACTCGCGAGGTAAGCACGCGGCGAATTCGTTGCGGTAAGAATTTGCCGGCGACCAACGCCGCCGCGCCCACGAGTTCGACAACATCGCCACCACCCCGCCAATGTTCGCGAACAACTTTTGGATCGGTGCGCTCCATCAGTCGCAGTAGCGTCAACGCGATCAGGTAGGCGTCGTCAACCTGCCCGACAAAAGGAATCATGTCGGGTATCAGATCAAAAGGAATAATAAAGTAGACGATCGCTCCCGCCACCAGGGCCCGTTCCGTTGCCGGCACGCGCGAATCTGTCAGTAAACGCGCGCACAGCAAGAGCATATTCGGAATGAATAGCAGTAGGTTTTTTAGTCGCCGTCTCGCTAGAAGTGCAGACATCGGATTCTCCTGAAATCACTTTGCTGCGAACTGCCCCTATGGATTCTTACGTTATCACGACTTCAGCCGTGTTGTAACGCAAACTGTTAGTTTGCGCCGCAAAGAATCACCACAGAGCCACAGAGAGCATAGAGGCGGCACAGAGAACGCCCAACAGGACACTACTCGCTATCGTCCGGCTTGTTCTCTCAGCGCGGGTTCGCTAGACTCACCGTTCTCGAACAGTCCGACTACAGCCCGAAGCCCAACTTTCTTTTATGGAAATTCTTGAACGAATTCGCCAGCGCGCCGCTGCCAAACCTCAACATATAGTCTTACCTGAGGGAGACGATCCACGCACTGTGATTGCGGCGGCCATTTGCACGCGTAATCGCATGGCGCGGATTACGTTGGTGGGAGACGAAGCAACTATTCGCGAGACGGCGCAACGTGAAGGAGCTGATCTTGGCGGCGTTACAGTAATCGACCACCGACGCGCGCCCGATTTCGAAAAGATGGCTTCGCTTTTTCACGAGATGCGTCGCGCCAAAGGACTGATGGCCGACGAAGCCCGCACGCTATTGACTGATCCGCTCTACTACGGAAACCTCATGGTGCGACTAGGCAAAGCCGACGGTTCGGTAGCCGGAGCCACTAATACCACTTCGCACACCGTGCGCGCCGCTCTTCACTGCATCGGCGTGCGTCCAGGATTCAACCTCGTGTCGAGTTTCTTTCTGATGGCGTTGCGCGATAGCGGCATTGGGCAAAACGGCGCCCTGATCTTTGCCGACTGCGGCGTAGTTATCGAACCGTCCGCGGCGGAGTTGGCGGAAATTGCAATCGCCTCAGCGGATTCCTTTCGCGCACTGCTCGGCGCAACTCCTCGCGTCGCCATGCTTTCGTTTTCAACCAAAGGAAGCGCGAAGCACAAACTAGTCGACAAGGTGGTAGAAGCCACCAGAACCGTAAAAGCGAGAGCGCCACAACTCGAGATCGACGGCGAGTTGCAGGCAGACGCCGCGCTGGTTCCGGCTATTGCGCAGTCGAAAGCTCCCGGGTCTCCGCTGGCAGGCCAGGCAAACGTTTTGATTTTCCCGGATCTTCAGTCAGGCAATATCGCTTACAAGCTGATCGAGAGATTGGCGGGCGCAACTGCTATCGGACCGATTCTCCAGGGACTCGACAAGCCCGCCAACGATCTTTCCCGCGGCTGCAAAGCGGAAGACATCGTCGATGCCGTAGCCATAACCGCCGTCCAATCCCAGGCACGACAAGCTTTGTCAGAACCACCTGCGTGAGCGGGTGGCTTAGGAACCTCAAACATCTGCGTCAGCGATTAGGTTGGGTCCAGGCCACCCGCTCACGCAGGTGGTTCTGACAAAGCCCGCAACAACGTAAAGGTTGAACTCTAAACTTCGAATTTTAGGCAACTCGGAACCACCTTTCTTTGCATCCAACTGCAACAACTTTTCAATCCCGAGAGGCAGGCCAATCATTTGTTCCAAAGATATCTGAGTCTGGTCTTGTTTAGCCTGATGCTGGCGACAACAGCTTCGGTGCAGGCCCAGCAAAAATCACCACAACCACTTCCCTCCCCGACTTCCACAAAGGAGCAGGACGAGGAGCAGCGTGTCACAGTGTTTACAGAAGAGGTACGACTACCTGTCATCGCCGTGGACCAGTTTGGTCACTACGACCCCACCGTCGTTCCCGACGACATCCTGGTGCTGGAGGATGGAGTGACCCAACAAATCAAAAGCGTTCGCCGGATTCCAGCCAACGTTCTGCTGGTGCTCGATACTGGCGGCGAGTTGAGCGGACTCGGAGGACTTTCGAAGCGAACCGATTTGACGCG
>JBGPYG010000196.1:0-7110 GCA_041493085.1 Pyrinomonadaceae bacterium
AGTATTGTCGCCAGCCCATTGACGCCCGACTGCAACTTCGCCGGAACGCGCGCCATCGCTTCCGGATCCCGGGCGATAAAAGCGACGAACGGGTAATTGAATGCAAACAGCAATAACAGACGGTCGAGCGCATTATCAACCGGCGCGAGATCGTTGTTCTTCTTTTTGTAGAGCACCATGAAGCCGTAGTGCTGCTTCACCAGATGGTAGTAAGCCCAGAGCGCGGCGAGAAAAAAGAAGATGAGGCCGGCGCCCGCGAAAACCATCAGCGGACCAATCACGAAGAAGAGTAACGAGCCCCAAAGCAGGCGGCCGCGGTTCTGCCGCTCAGTGCGATCGAAATAGGTTCGCGAGAATGTCCCGAAAACGTGAGGTGCGTCGATCAGGATCGCCCAGACCGCTACCATTGGCACCAGGGGAAGGATGCCCTTCACATAGAGAATGAGCAGCAGGTAGCTCGAGCCAACCGAACCGATCAACCAGACAAGATCGTCGCGCGCGCTGATGATCCAGCGCATAGAGATAGCGCTGTCCCGAGACTCGCTAATTACACTGGCAGATGTGGCCATAAGTAAAAGTTTCGTTTAGAGGCGGGCATTGCCCGCCGACTCAAGATTGGATCAAATTACTGGTAGCGACAGTTGAAGCGGCGGGCAATGCCCGCTTCTAAACCATGGATACCGGATTGAAAACAATCGGCCGCAAGGCTAGGATTCTAACACCGACGGAAACACACGCAGAAGCAGGAAAGGCCTACTCGCATGTCTAATGAAGACGCTGCCTTCAATCTTTTTAAGCTGATGTTTCAAGCGCATCCCTGGCACGGCGTGACTCCGGGAGCCGATGCGCCCGAGTTAGTGAACGCTTATATAGAAATAGTGCCGACGGATGCCGTCAAGTATGAGCTGGACAAACTCTCGGGTCATCTGCACGTCGATCGGCCACAGCGATTTTCATCGATGTGCCCTTCGCTTTACGGGTTCGTCCCGCAAACTTTTTGCGGGGAACATGTTGCCGATCTCTGCGCCGAACGAACAAAAACAACCGGCATTCAGGGTGATGGCGACCCGATGGACATCTGCGTGCTCACGGAGAAAACATTTGCGCAGGGCAATTTCCTGCTACAAGCCAAACCAATCGGCGGCCTCAGAATGATCGACGGCGAACAGGCCGACGACAAGATCATTGCCGTGCTCGAGGCCGACCTTGCCTACGGCCATATCAAGGATATTAACGAGTGTCCCAAAGCTCTCGTGGATCGGCTCAAGCATTACTTCCTCAGTTACAAACAGTTGCCGGGCGATGCTCCGCGGCGCGTGAAGATTGTGGATGTCTATGATCGTGCAGAGGCGTTGGATGTAATCACTCGGAGCATCAGTGACTACCAAAAGAAGTTCGGCGATCCTGAGACGCGAACCAAAAAGCTCAAGCGACTGTTTTTGAGATCTGAAATCTGAAATCTGAAATTTCCGAATGAGGCGTCTGATTGTAAGGACAACACACAACTGTTGAGAGCCGCCACCCGGTCGCTCCCACCACCCCAGCGCGGCTGCCGCGCCGGGGACCCCGGTCCGCTCCCGGTTCTGATGAGCGTGGATTTACGCGTTCGAAATTGTTTCTTCGATTCCGCAGCGTGGGCAGGCCAGGGCGTTGCGGGAAGGATCGGTCCAGGCGGCAAGCGGCAATCCAGGCGTTTTGGTTTCTTTCTTTTCTTCCGAATCGTCGTGGCTGAAAAAGCCGGCACGAGTCTCGGGGTGTTGGTGCTTCGCTTCGGTGTCAGCCGCACTGCAGTGCTTGCAGAGCCAGCCGTAACCGAGACCGAAGAAGTGATTGGTTTGATTCACAAGACCAGAGGTCAGAAGTCAGAGGTCAGAGGTCAGAAGTCAGAGGTCAGAGGTCAGAGGTCAGAAGTCAAGGCCTGGAGGTTGGACTTTTCGTCACTGACCTCTGACCTCTGGATCTCTGGCCTCTGTTCGTTTGACCTCTGACCTCTGTTCTCTGACCTCTGTTCTTCTATCGCCGCAAGATTCCGCGGTTCGCGGCGGGACCCGTCAGGCGCACAGGCACCGTTGTCCGGCGACCGTTTCGGAAAATTTGCACTTGAACAGTATCGCCGACCTGATGTTTGTCCAGAATATGATAAAGGTCGTCAGTATTGTTGACCTTCTCACCATCAATGCCCACGATGATGTCTCCAATTTCAAAATCACCATTCTCGGTTTGAGTTACCCCGCGGAGACCCGCGTTTGCGGCAGCTTCGCCGGGCGCCACCTGCAGGATGACCACCCCCTCGGATATCGGTAAGTCAAGCTGATTCCTGAGAGCCTCAACATCGCGAGTGCCAATTCCGAGTTTGGGTCGGACCACTTCGCCGGAGCGAACCAACTGCGGCACGATGCGCTTGGCGATATTGACCGGCACGGCAAAGCCGACGCCTGCTGAAGCGCCCGATGGCGAAAGGATTTGCGAATTGATGCCGATCATGCGGCCGTGCGAATCGAGCAATGGGCCGCCGGAGTTTCCCGGATTGATAGACGCATCCGTTTGAATTGCGCCCTCGATGGGTCGTCCGTTCCGCGCCCGTATCGGACGTTGCAAGCCGCTGATGACGCCCGTGGTGAGTGTTCGATCCAGGCCGAAAGGATTTCCGATTGCCAGAACTTTTTGCCCAACCTCGAGCTTATCGGAGTCGCCAAGGGCGATAATCGTCAAAGGTTCTTTTGGCCTTTCCAGCAACTTGATGACGGCGAGGTCAGTGTCCGGGTCGCCCCCCACCAGCTGGGCCGGGTAGTTCTTTTGTCCGCCAAAACTGACGGCGAGTTTCGTGGCGCCCTCGATGACGTGATAGTTGGTCAGGATGTTGCCCTCCTGATCGATTACTGATCCGGAGCCCGAGCCTTCCTGCGGCTCAACGAAGCCGAAGAAGTCGCGTGCGTAGGAAGTTGAATGGACGTTCACGACGCCAGGTGAAAGCGTGCGATAGATCTCGATGTTGTTCTGTTCATCGGTGGCGATGGCCGGATCGGTCAGTCCTTTGGGCGCGCTTTCAGTGAACGCGGAACCCGAGGGCTGAAGCCGATTTGACAGGCGATCTACAACCGCAATAGTGCCGGCTGCAAAGAGTGCCGAAAGTAAAGCAACGGCTAAGATTTGACGTGCTGAAATTCTAAACATGGCTTTTCTCGCTTGGTTAATGGTTAGACAAGACTCCTTTTAATAATAGGCCTTGCTAGGATGCCGGGCCCGTCACGGTAGTTGCGTGGTCGGTTCGGGGAACCCGGGCCCAGGTCGCGGCCCACGTAAATGTAGGACTACCCGACCCGTCGCGCAAGAGCGAAATTGAGAACGCACACCTAGCCCTTGTCCAGTGTTGCCGAAACGTTCCGGGAGCTGCAGTGTTCCTTTTTCCCCCGAAGATTTGAGGCGAGAATGAGCTGGTTATGAAATCGGACGACCAAGTCGATGGCTATGGATAGGGTAGATTAGGAAAAGGAAGCTACGAAAGCTTTGGGTAGGCTGACGAAATAAGTCAGGACGGTAGCTGGGGCATGCCACCCCAGGGCCGAAAAGCCAGTCACCGCGTGCACCACCATTAAGGCGAAGTAAATCCCCAGCACGACCTTCATTCCGCGCCGGGCAATTGGGATTTCTGCAAAGCGATAGAGGATATAGGCTGACAGCGCGCCAATGAGGAGTTTGACTGAAAGAAAGGAAGTTTCGCTGTGACTGAGAAGGCTCGCCATTACGCCGTTTCCCTCAGTGGCCACATTCAAACGCAGCCAGAGAATGGTTAGCTGCGCATCGAGCCAATTCATCGTGAACAATAAAAGCGCTTTGGAAAGTGCTCCCACGCTGCTCCTCAGGAAACGTTGTTAAACTCCGACCCCTTTTTACGCCAGAACCTCCGAAGCCGAGCGGCCTGGAGGTCCTGTCGTATACGGGAGGAACGAGACTCGTACCGTTGTACGTACAAGAAACTCGCAATGAGATTCTCGTTCCCGAAATCCCGAACAGGACTTTCGCTGCTTACTCGATTTCTTTGTTCCGAACTTGTGCCGCATATTATAAAACGTAACGGCAAAAGTCGAGGAGATCCTCTAATGTAGGGGCGCATTGCGTGTTGCGCCCTGGGGCGGACACACAGGTTCGCCCCTACAAACTTCGCGCGGAAACAGATGACCACCTCAATAGCAGAGGCAATATTGCAAGGAGCGCACGAGCTGCGGAAGGCGGGAGTGCCCGAAGCCCGGCGCGAGGCTGGATCGCTCGTGGCGTATGTTCTTGATCGAGACCGCGCCTTTATCCTCGGTCATGCCGAAGACCCGATCGGTCAGGAGCAAACGGAGCGGTTTCGTGGGTATGTCGAGCGGCGCGCTCAACGGGAACCTCTTCAATACATAACCGGTCACCAGGGATTTTTTGGGCTCGATTTTGAAGTGACGCGTGACGTGTTGATTCCCAGGCCCGAGACCGAACTGCTCGTTGAAACTGCACTAAAACTATTGGTGGGGCGCGACGAGGCGCCTTTCATTTGCGATGTCGGCACTGGCTCAGGTTGCATTGCCATCACGTTGCTTCATGAGCTTCGCGAAAGGCCCGGGGCGCGCGCTGTCGCAATTGACATCTCGTCAGCCGCGCTGGCAGTTGCAAAGCGCAACGCGGCACGCCACTCCGTAACCGAGCGCGTTGATTTTGTTATCTCGGATTGTTTCGCTGCCTTGGATTCGCAGGATCCGGGTAATTCATTTTTCGATCTGATTGTTTCAAATCCGCCGTACGTTCCCGAACCCGCGCTGGCAGGTTTGCAAAGAGAAGTGCGCGACTTCGAACCGCGGGCCGCGCTGGCAGCCGGCCCTGACGGCCTGCTAATTATCCGCCGCTTGCTGCTTGAAGCCGGGAGTTTTCTGAAAACGGGTGGTCACTTTTTATTCGAGATTGGATTTGACCAAAGTGCAGCAGTTGAGCATCTGATCGACCCAGGCACCTGGAAACTGTTGGAAATTCACAAGGACCTGCAAGGCATTCCACGAACGGTTGCGCTGGAGAAGGTGGACTAAGGGAAAGGCGCAAGCTCTTCCTGGGACCGCGGGCGTCCCGCCCGCAGCGCCGCAGGCTCGAACGATTCTAAATATTGAAAGATCATGACTGCGCTTCCGTTCGCGCTTCGCGCTCATTGCGGGCGAGACGCCCGCGGTCCCAGGAAGAAGTTGCTCGTAGAATTTCAAACTGATCCAGTACCACAATCTGGTGCTGTCCTATTAGAGCAGTCGTAGGACAGCACCCACAATCTCGTACACTTTAACCTTTCGGCGTTTTAATCTAATCTGTCCTCGTCGTGGATAAATTTCGCATTACTGGTGGCCGAGCGCTCACTGGTCGCGTTTCGATCAGCGGCGCCAAGAATTCCGCGCTGCCCTGCATGGCTGCGGCGTTGCTCAGTCCCGCAACCGTGACGCTGCATAATCTCCCTTACGTTCGCGACATCATTACGCAGCGGCGCTTGCTCGAGGACCTTGGCGCCACCGTGCTCACGCCTGAGCTGCGAACTCACAAAATATCCGCCAGCCACATCGAACTCTTTGAAGCGCCCTATGAACTGGTGCGAACGATGCGCGCATCGGTGCTTGCTTTGGGCCCACTGCTCGCGCGGTTTGGCAAAGCGAAAGTTTCTTTGCCGGGCGGATGCGCGATTGGCACGCGCCCGATAGACCTTCATCTCCTGGCCTTCGAGAGGCTGGGCGCCGAGGTGAAACTCGAAGCGGGAAACGTTATCGCGCGCGCACCCAAAGCCGGCCGTTTAGTCGGGGGCGAAATACATTTCGCTAAGGTCACGGTAACCGGAACCGAAAACGTGATGATGGCCGCCACGTTGGCACGCGGCCTGACAATATTGCACAACGCAGCCTGCGAGCCTGAGATCAGCGACCTCGCGGAGTTGCTCAACAAGATGGGAGCGCGAGTGCGCGGCGCAGGCACGAGCAGGATTGAAATTGAAGGTGTCGAAGAATTGGGCAGCGCCCAGCACACGATCATTCCCGATCGGATCGAAACGGGAACCTTTATTGCCGCGGCAGCGATTACCAGGGGCGATCTGGAAATCCGAGACTGCCAACCGCTTCACCTTTCCGCCGTAATTAATAAGCTTCGCGAGGTTGGTGTCAGCATCGAAGAAATCAATCCCAGCACGCTTCACGTCACCTGTGCAAAAACGCTAACAGCGAAAGACGTAACGACTCAGCCTTATCCTAAATTCCCTACTGACATGCAGGCGCAATACATGGCCCTGATGACGCAGGCCGACGGGCGGGCAGTTATCGAAGAAACAGTTTTCGAAAACCGCTTCATGCACGCGTCAGAGCTGCAGCGAATGGGCGCGCGCATTTCCATCGACGGCCACAGTGCCTCCGTTACCGGACCGACGCCACTGACCGGCGCACCGCTGATCGCTTCCGACTTGCGTGCTTCGGCTTCACTCGTACTGGCGGGGTTGGTGGCGAAGGGAGAAACGATCATCGACCGCGTCTATCACATCGATCGTGGCTACGAAAAAATAGAAGCGAAGCTGCGCGCCGTGGGCGCAGACATCGAACGGATTCGAGAGTCGGTGACTGCGCCGCTTTCGCAAGTGTCTCAGCCCGGGATGGCTGCGGAAGTGTAACGCGCGCCTGTTATTTTGCGATTCATTTGTAAGCAGTCAACCGATCTCGCAAACTAAGAGTTTGGGTTACCATAACAAAATCAGTCCAAGGGGTTGAATACAAACAAAATGTCAGAACAAAATTGTCTGTTTTGCCGCATAGTGGCAAAGGAAATTCCAGCGGACTTCGTCCACCAGGACGATGCTTCGATCGTTATTCGCGATCTTAATCCTCAAGCACCTACTCACCTACTGGTGATTCCGCAAGCACATATTGAATCGCTCGACGACGCTTCGCAGAAAGATGAGATGTTGTTGGGCCACTTGCTTCGCGTGGCCGCACGGATCGCAAACGCTGCAGGCCTTGCTGAGGGCGGCTATCGGACAGTGATCAATAATGGCGCCGGCGCCGGCCAGTCAGTTTTCCATCTTCATGTACACGTGCTTGGCGGCCGCCCAATGAACTGGCCTCC
>JBGPYG010000017.1:0-21389 GCA_041493085.1 Pyrinomonadaceae bacterium
GCGGTGGGATCGCTGGCGGGTAGGGTGGACATCGATCTGAAGGGCGCTCCTGATTCGTTGCGAGTCACTCTCGGTGGGCGCGACGTGACTGAAGAGATTCGCAGCGAAGACGTGACCCACCTATCGTCCATAATTTCAACTATTCCTGAAGTTCGCCGTGCGATGGTCGCGCGGCAGCGGGAAATGGGTGCGCGCGGCGCTGTGCTAAACGGCCGTGACATCGGCACAGTAGTTTTCCCCAACGCGGATGTTAAGTTTTTTCTGACTGCCGTACCGGAGGAGCGCGCGCAACGGAGGTTTGCAGAGGAAAGCGAGCAGGATGCCCAAGTCAACTTTGCCGATACTTTGGCCGACATGAATGAGCGTGACCGGCGCGATTCTACCCGTGCCGATTCGCCACTGAAGAGCGCCGACGATGCGATCATTGTCGACTCAACAGGCCTTTCAATTCAGCAGGTATTCGAGCAAATGATGGCAGCCGTTGAGGAGAAAACAAGCCACAGAGACGCAGAGACACAGAGATGAAAAGCTTGAAGGCGTTGGGATTCTCATTTAAGTCTGAGCCTATCTGGATGGTGGTATTCTCGCTCGGCCCGGCAGTGTTAGGTCTTTTGATTGTTTTGCTCTTCGTCTAAATCGCGAAGTTTGTGCGTTGAAGAAATTCGAAATTCGACTTCCGCAATCCGAAATTTTTATGTTCACTGGAATCATCGAAGAACTAGGTCATGTGCGCGCAATTGATCAGCGCGGCGAGAATGCGCGCCTCTTGATCGAAGCGCGTCTTGTTACCGAAGACATCCACGAAGGCGATTCAATTGCCGTTAACGGAGTTTGTTTGACGGCGCTCGACGTGAAGCAGGATTCGTTTGCCGCGGACGTATCGCGCGAGACTCTCATTCGCTCCACGCTTGGCCGGCTGCAATTGGGCGCGCCGGTCAATCTCGAGCGCTCTGTCACTCCGGTGACGCGACTTGGCGGCCATCTGGTTCAGGGCCACGTTGATGCTCGCGGAAAGTTTCTGGGCGCCGTGGACCTCGGCGGCTCCTGGACCGTGCGCATTGGCTATCCGCCCGAGATCGCGCGTTATCTAGTTTTCAAAGGCTCAGTAGCAGTTGAAGGGATTAGCCTCACCATAGCCGAGTTGACGCATGACTACTTCGAAATCGCCATCATTCCCAAGACCTGGGAAGTCACCAACTTTTCTTACTTGCAGCCCGGGGATGCAGTGAACCTTGAAGCTGACGTAATCGCCAAATATGTCGAGCGTATCTTAAACCTTTCCCAAACTCCTACCCCCGTCAATAAGGCAGAATTGTAGGCGACCAGCGTTAGACATTTGGTAAGGGCCGACCTGCGTGTCCGCCCTCAGCAGAGGGCACACACATAGGTGCGCCCCTACATCGTCCAATGCAAAAACGAGGGTTTTTGGGTTAACATGAACTCTGGAATTTCAGATCTCAGATTCAAGACTTCAGAAGATGACCTTTGCCTCCATTGAAGACGCTGTCGCCGAAATACGCGAAGGGCGCATGATCATTATCGTTGACGACGAGGACCGCGAGAACGAAGGCGACCTGGTGTGCGCTGCCGAGAAGGCAACGCCAGAGATTGTCAACTTCATGGCCCGCCACGCGCGCGGCCTGATTTGCCTGCCACTCACTGAAGAGCGCTGCGATGAGTTGCACCTCACCACCCAGGTGGCTGACAACACCTCTTTCCTGGGCACGGCCTTCACCGTCTCCATCGATGCCCGGAAGGGTGTGACAACTGGAATCTCCGCGTCTGATCGCGCGACGACAATTCAGGTTGCGGTTGATCCGCAAACGCGTCCCCAGGACTTAGCGCGACCGGGCCACGTCTTTCCGCTGCGCGCGAAAAAAGGCGGAGTACTCGTTCGTCCCGGACAGACGGAAGCGAGCGTTGACATTGCGCGCATCGCCGCTCTTTATCCCGCCGGCGTCATCTGCGAGATCATGAACGAAGATGGAACGATGTCCCGGCTGCCGCAGCTCAAGGAGTTTGCCCAGACTCACAATCTAAAGATGATCACTGTGGCTGACCTGGTCAGATACCGCATCAACAAAGAGACCCTCGTGAGACGCGCGGTGGAGACTGACCTGCCGACAGTGTATGGACGCTTTCGTGCGGTGGCGTATGAAAACATAATCAACGGCGACGTGCATCTGGCGATGGTGATGGGAGAAGTTAATACAGAGGAGCCGGTCCTTGTGCGAGTGCATACGGAGAACGTTACCTGCGACATGTTTGGCTCCCTGATCGATGACACCGGTTTTCAACTACACACAGCCCTGGAAAAAATCGCCGCTGCCGGTCAGGGCGTGGTGCTTTATCTGCGCCAGCGCGAGCACAGTCTGGACCTCGTAAATCAGTTGCGCACTTACGCGTTAATGCAGGAAAAAGCTATTGGCAAGCGTGAAGCGAGTTTGGAGACCGGATATGGCGTGGACCGCGATTATGGAGTAGGCGCGCAGATACTTCATGACCTGGGGCTCCGTCGTATACAATTGCTGACGAACCATCCCCCCAAAGTCGCAGCTCTTGAAGGTTTCGCGCTCGAGGTTGTGGGCAGTGTCCCCCTGGGCCAGCCCGCGCATCTCAAAGATTCGCCGGAGGAAGGAAAGCAACCGCTGACGGATAGGAGAGAGCAACGCACCTGAGCAGCTTTGCCATCTGTCTGTAAATGTGGACTGCGAGCCTTGGTCCTGGAATCTCTCTCTTGTTTCAAAGGCTCATTTTTAGTTTTCGGGACTCCCTCTCCCATTTGAAGTGCAGTAGGACAGACATTCCTGTCTGTCGCTTTTTTTGAGACGAGTGACAGGCAGGAATGCCTGTCCTACAGAATTACCTTCAGGCCAAAATGGGGGCCGCTTGTTATGAGTGCAGACGATCAAGATAACGGGCAAGATAACGGGCAAGATAAGGAGTCGCGCAATTCGTCGAACAGGGATTCGTCTGCAAGCGATTCTTCCGCGCCGATAAGCGAGAAAAAGTCCATTACCGATGCCCTCCAGTCAGAGACGGATGAACCGCTCCCCACGGTCGCAGAAGCAATCGCTGAGGTCGATGCCGAAAGTCCCCACCCGGTAACTCCGCAGGGCAGACGCAGACGTTTCCTTAACCAACGCAATGTCTTCATCGCGACGATCGCAACCGCGATTGGTGTCGTAGCTCTGATTCTGCTTGCCCTTATTGTTTATCGGCTTGGTTATGTTGACCGTTACGTGGCGGGACAAATCAAGGATACATTCGCGAAGTATGGAATTCGCGCGGAGATCAAAGAATTCCACGCCGGCTTCCCGCCACAGACTGTGGAAATGTTGGGCGTGGAGCTTTACGATGCACAATCCGGAGAGAGACTTGGCAAGATCGATCGCCTGCTCGCCACTATCCGCGTCGCAGATCTTTATGCATTGAATCTTCAACGCAATATCAATTTGAAGGATCTCAAAATTGAAGGCCTCGAAGCCTGGGTAACGTTTGATGAACAGGGCCACTCGAATTTTCGCAATATCCATATTCCACCGCCCGAGACAAACCGTCGCATCCTGTTTGCGTATACCGCTGCGAATATCGAGATCAAGGGCGGGGTCATCCATTACGGAGATGCGCGGCACGAAATCTCCGGTGAAGCGCGAAATCTGCAAGCAGTAATTCTGCCGAAAGATCCTAACGTCCCACCCGAGAGCGGGATGCACCCAGTGACATTCGCTGTCTCGAATTCCACGTTCACCTACGACGGCCGTCCGGTTAACAACATCGACATCCAGGCGCAGGCTCGAGTGAATGAAACGCGAGCTGAGATTCAGGAACTTGTCTTGCGATCACCCGTGGCGGAAGCGCGGTTGACAGGAACAATGGACGACTGGCGGGCCCTTCATTATCAAATGAACATAACGTCGTCCGTTGATCTCACACAGCTTTCCGACGTGCTCCAGGCCGGCACGACTCTGCGAGGGACAGGCAATTTTGCCGGTGTAGTTTCGGGCGAGGGTGACAAGTACAAAGTCGAAGGCAGCATAAATTCTGACTCGCTGGCGGCTGACAACCTGCGCCTCCAGGGCTTAAGCGTTACCGCCAAAGGAACGGGCCAGGGCAAAACCTACGACATCAACGGCCGCGCCGTCGCCGCGCTTTTGACGGCCGGTGACTTTCAATTCAATAACGTGCAACTGGTCGGTGGCGTGATGGGGACGGGCTCGGATTTTCGCTGGGTAGGTGAGTTGCGTGCGGCCGCGGAGAGAAGCTACGGCACCACGATCACCGGATTGATTCTCCAGGATGCCCGCGCAGAAATGAACAATGGCGTGCTCACTGCCTCGTCCAGCCAATTTGTCGCGAACAGCCTGGCGGCCTCGGGCGCCCGGGCAAACGGAATCACAGCGTCGGGCCTGCGGTTGCGCAGTGAAAATAACGTCACGACCGCGAGCGTCTCCAGGGTGAAGGCAGGAACCATTGTTGCTTCCGGCGCGAAGGTAAATGGAGTCACCGCGAACAATGTTGACATCGTTAGCCGTGATGGCGTGACGAGCGTGGTTGTTAAAGACGTGGAGGTTGGTGCAACGAGCGCAGCGGGAGCAGAAATCGGCACCATTAACATTGCCGGCGTGCGCCTCTCAGTGCGCGATGGCCGCATGGAAGGCTCAACCGCTGACATCAACGCGGGAACGGTGAAGCTTGCTGATGGCCAGGTGGACAGTGTGAAACTCGGCAAGCCTGTATTCGTCGTTGAGCCTTCGGGTCGTTATCGAGCGAGCGCAGATTTGAGTATTGGCGGCGGGGTGTTGGGTCAAATGAACATGGGCCAGGCGCGGGCCCAGCTGGTAGCAACAAACACTGAGATTCAACTCAACAATTTCACCGCGGATGTTTTCAAGGGTCGCGCGAACGGCAACGCGCGTATAGCGATTGCCAAGGGTGGCACGTCACGCATCGCCGCCACTTTTGATCAAGTGGATGTCGCCGGTCCGTTAACTGCTCTTGCCGGCGCCGCGGTGCCGCTCTCAGGCAGAGCTAACGGCAAGATTGATCTCGCGTTTCCGGGCACTGATTTCAGACAGGCTTCGGGCACACTTACGACTACCTTCATTGCAGAAGACGTGGCCACAGCTAACGGACGCGTTCCTCTTTCAGGCGTCGTGGCGCTGCGCGCCGATCGTGGCCTATTCAATATCGATCGCGTCGATCTGCAAACGACCGCCACAAAACTGAAAGCGACCGGACAGTTTTCGTTCTCGGGGGATTCCAATCTGCTGGTCGATGTTAATTCCACCGACGCCGCTGAGTTGCAGGCTGTTCTCATTTCTTCAGGCCTGCTTCCCGAGGTGGAAGAGCAGATGCGCAGCTACGGTATCGACCTAGCGGGCCAGTTGGCCTTCAACGGAACACTGAGAGGAAAACTCAGTACGCCGGACATCGATGGTCGAGTTTCCCTGGGCACGCTGTTGGTCAATGGAAACGACCTGGGCTCGTTGTCAGCTTCCCTAAGAATGACGGAGGCCGAGCTGCGCATTGCGGATGGGCGGTTGACGGAGAAGGACGGCGGCGGCATGCAGTTTACGCTTGATGCCCCACGAACCGGCAAAGACAACACTACGTTTGAAGCAACGCTTGACCGCGTGAACGCGGGCAACTTGATCGCCGCGCTCCCGCTTAGCAAATCAACGCGCGCTCAATTTGCCGACACACAAGCTGACGCCTCCGGTCAGATAAAAATAACCGGCATACCCAACGCCATGGTTGGCAGCGCCGATCTGCGATTTGGTCCAGGTCGTTTGGGCGGTGAACCGCTGGAGAGTCTGGTCGCGCGCGCGACTTTTGCGGGCTCGAAAGTAAACATCGAAAACGTCGAGGCCCGGTTAACCGCGGGTCATATCGTCGGGAGCGGTACGATTGACACGACGAGCAAAGCATTCGATTTCCAGGGCCGCGCCGAGGGAGTCGAACTGAGCCGGCTTTTCGCGCTTACGAATAAACCCGGACTGTCAACGGTCACTGGCACTGCCGACTTCAACGCGCATGTTTTGGGCAACTTGTCGGAGTCGGATTTTTCCGCCTATCAAATTACTTTTGACGGTCAGGGAAAAGACGTAGTGATCAATGGCCGTCCGGCCGGGACGCTCGGTCTGGTTGGCCGAACGGAGAACAAGCAACTAAATGTCACCCTGACGACCGGAATTTTTGGTTCCACGCCCCAGGTAGTTGCGGCGCAGATCAACCTGGGTAGCGAGAAGCTGGCTGCCAACGTCGAAACCACGCTGAACAATGCGGACCTAACTGGCCTGCTGAAGATGGTGCTGCCGCAAGCCACCGTGAAAATCTCCGGACTGGCAACGGGCACGCTCAAAGCAAGCGGCAATCTGCTTGACGAGGATGGATATTTTTCCGCCAGCGGTTTGCAGGGAACGGCAAACTTTACCAGCCTCAGTTTCAAAGTTGAAGACGTTCAACTGAACGCGACCTCGCCTCTCGTGGTGCGTTTCTCGCCCAGCGAAGTGACTTTCGAAAAAACTCAGTTCACCGGTCCAGGCACAAACATTGTGCTGGGTGGAACGCTCGCCGTCGGTCCCGATGGTCGGCAAAGTATGACCGCTGACGGCCAGCTCAACGTGAGAGTTTTGAATGGACTGAGCCCCGATGTGTTTCTGGCCGGCACTGCTGAGGTTGCGGTACGAGTCACGGGGACATACGAACGGCCGCGCCTTAACGGCACTGCTGCAGTCGCGGGAGGGTCGTTCTCTTTGCTGATCGGGAACGAACGCTGGACTGTTAATTACGTAAAATCACTGGTCAGGTTCACCTCCAACCAGGCCCAAATTGATTCTATGACCGGCATGATGGGCGGTGGCCACGTCTCTGCTACCGGCGGCGCATTGCTCGAAGGCTTCACGCTCTCGCGCTTTCTATTCAATGTCCATGGCGACAACGTTACCGTCCCTTATCCGGAAAACTTTCGCACGACGGCTGACCTTGATCTTGAAGTCAAAGGCACAGCGCGCGAGCAACTGATCGGCGGGTTGGTTAATGTTCGCCGCAGCGAATACACCGAGGACATCGAACTCGCCGACCTGATCAATTTCAGACGTGGAGAATCGATCGAAGAGGGCCCCGAGATTGAATTGGCGCGCGCGGCCTTGTTTAGCGATTTGCGAGTAGAAGGCCGGAACGCACTGGTAGTCAGAAACAATCTCGCGGACCTGGTGGGATCAGTTTCGTTGCAGGTTAACGGGCCGGTTAAAGACCCGCTGGTCTCCGGCCGGATCACTGCGAGCAGCGGCACGTTGAACTTCCGCAACGATCGTTACGAGATAACGCGCGCCCTGGTGGATTTGCCGCCGCAGCGTCAGGCCGATCCAATCATAAACATTCAGGGTGAGTCGCAGATTCGCGGCTATCGCGTGACCGTCGGTCTAACGGGCGCTCTTTCTCAGCCGCAGGCAGTCATCAGTTCTGAACCGGCGTTGCCGCAGGCTGATGTTGTTTCCCTGATTACGACTGGCCAGCTCGCGACGGGAGACACGAGTACCTCGATACTTTCTCAGTCTGGCTTGGGAACCGCGACGAGCCTTTTGACTGACGCGCTGATCAACGCCCCTGCCCAGCGCGCCACGAGCAAGCTCTTCGGGTTAAGCCGATTTGAGATCAATCCGGTAATCGGCGGCAGCGGCTCGACGCCGGCGGCGCGATTGACGGTAGGGAAGAGAATTAACAAAGACCTGTCGGTTACCTACTCGACCAACGTTGCTTCGGATCCCAATCAAATCCTGGCGCTCGAGTATCGCGTTTCCGATCGCCTGTTTTTCATTGCGCAGTATGAACAGGCATCGACGCGGAGGTTAACCGCGCGCAACAACAATTTCAATTTTGAGATTCGGTTCCGAAGACGGTTTTGAGGCGGGGTTCCCACGCGAGCAGCCTGCGTGGGGTGCGACACAATGGGCTTGGCAGAAGCACGGACTGACAATCAGCGCCAACTGAAACAGCGAAGGCATGGAACGCCGCGCGCTCTGGTGCAACAGTTTCTCTCAGCGGTGTTTCTGACGGCCCCAGCGCTTCTCGTTATGCTCCTCGCTGTTGTGTGTGCCCAAGCAAGTTCGACCTTTGCGGAATACGAAGGGAGGCTGATCAGCTCGGTTGAAGTTACCTTCGAGGGTTCCCCCGCCGATCCTGCGGCGGCGGCAGAGTTCCTATCAATTGTAAGAGTCATTCCCAACACCGAATTCTCAGCCGTGGCCATACGCGAGTCGCTGCAAGCCTTACTTGATTCCGAGAGGGTGGCCAATGCGCGCGTGGAAGTGGTCGAAGCAGGCGCAGGCAAAAACGGACCTATCCGGCTTCGTTTTGTAATTCAACGCCAGGTACAGATCGGCGACGTCAAGTTTGACCTGACTCCTGCCACCGGCACAGCGATATCCGCAGATGAGCTGCGCGCTCGTGTAAACCTATCCCAACCCGGCACGCGTCTGTCCAAACAGATAATCATTCACAACTCCGATGAGCTTCAGGTCTTCCTGCGAGATCGCGGCTACTTCAATGCGGTAGTTGAGGCCACCGAGCAACTGGATCAAAGTGGCACGCGAGCTACTGTCACTTATCGCATCGTCCCGGGCGAGCAGTCGCGGATTGATTCGTTCAATATACACATCACCGGATTCGATGCGGCCGGCGTTAAGCCGTCGCTACAGCTTGCGTCCGGCGCACCTTTTACGCGCGAGGCACTCGGATCGGATACGCTGAAGATTCGCCAGGCCTTAATCGATCAGGGATATCTTTCTCCGTTGCTCGACGATCCAAGAGTGGAGCGCGACCCGGAGCGAAGCTTGATTACGATAAATCTGGCTGGAACTGTCGGGCCCAAAGTTACTGTCGTCGTTCCGAATTATCCGCTGAGCGAGAAGACGTCTCGCGAGCTTTTGCCGGTGAAGCGTGAAGGCAATATCGATCAATCAGCCATCATCGAGGGCGCTCGCCGGCTGCGTAATAAGTTGCAGGAACAAGGCTATTTCTTTACTGAAGTAACTCCCGTCTGTACCGTAACGCCGCCTATGCCGGAGCTGGGTGAGAATGGCGCCGCTACAACCTGTGAGACTCTGAATCCAGAGAATTTGAGTGGCCGCACTGTCGAGATACGCTATGACATCGAACGCGGGCGCCGTTTCAAGCTCACCGATATTCGCATCACAGGCACAAACAGACTCACTCCGGATGATGTAGCCGCCGACCTCCGGACTCAGAAAGCCAGCGCTATCGGATTGATTCCGTTGCTCGGCTACGGTCGCGGGTACACCAGCCTCACCTTGCTCGAGCAGGACAAGCGAACAATCAGAAACTACATGCGCGACCTGGGTTATCGCCGCGCCGAAGTCGATGTGCTTCAGGGTGTGTCGATCAGCGGTGAAAGTTTGATCATCACTTTCCAGGTAACCGAAGGACCCTTAACGCGTATTGCCGGCGCAGAGGTTCGCGGCAATAAGATCTATACCGACAAACGACTCCTGGACGAGTTGAAAACTGTTATCGGCTCCCCTTACTCACGCTCCCAGGCCAGGGCGGACGGCGAACGCATGCTCGCGCTTTATGCGCGTGAAGGTTATGTAAACGCGCAGCTGGAGTTTTCTGTCGTTGAGCTTCCCAGGAAAGGCGACGAGGAGCAGGTAAGGCTGATCTATTCGATCACCAACGAAGGCGATAAGGTCTACATCAACCGGATCGTTATTAACGGCGTGACCGGCAGCGCTAAAACGCAAACCACCAAGCGCAAGGCGATCCTGCGGGTGCTTCCTATTGCCGAGGGTGATGTGCTGCGCTCGGATCGAATCGCTGACAGCGAGCGCGAACTCTATATTACCGATGCTTACCGCCAAGTGATTATTCGTACCGAGCCTGCCGGAGAAACCGTCTCGGGTTTCAAGCGCAAGGACGTCATTATCGATGTGGAAGAAAAGAAGCCGCGCGTGATGGACTACGGCGGCGGCTTCTCGACCGATACGGGTCCCCTGGGTCTATTTGAGGTCAGCAACGTTAATTTGATGAACAAGCTGCGGCAGGGCGCAATGCGCCTCAGAGTCAGCAAGCAGCAGCAGATCCTGAGATTTGAATACCTTGACCCGCGTTTTAAGCGGTACGGTGAAAAACACTTTGCGCCGCTGGGGTTATCACTTGAGTACAAACGTGATTCGACGGTGACACGATTCTTCCGTTCGGCGATTGACCGCGGCACACTTGGCATCGTCCAGCGACTCGACGACAAGGGAAACCCACTCGACGATTTTGGGGCTAAGGTCAGCGAGCCGACCATCAATCGCTTCACCGCCGCGATTGAGACGCAGAGAGTCCTCGATCAAAAAACACATTCGATAATATTCGCGCGTTATAGCTATGAAGACGTGCGGCTTTTCAATCTCCAGAGTTTGCTCATCAAGCCAATTCTGCAACCAGATCGAGCGGTTCGGCTTTCACGGTTTGGAGCTTCATACGTAAGGGACACACGCGAGCGATGCGAGCGCGGTTTGCTGGGCACGGTTCGTAATCCGGATGAGGACACGGGCGCACCGGGTGAGATCTGCCGCTACAATCAGTTAGACGCCACGCGCGGCGACTTCTTCAACATCGATTACGCGGTTGCGTTGCGGCAACTGGGCGGAAACCTTTCCTTCAACCGGCTCCAGGCTACTTATCGCCGTTATTACAAAGTGAATTCGTTTCGCGGGACGGTGTTTGCTGCCAACGCCACGCTGGGTCTGGCAAATCTTTTCAACCCGCGCGATCGCGACGGCAATGGCAGAATAGATGAAACGGATCTTACTTTGCCCATCAGCGAGCGATTCTTTGCCGGCGGCTCAACCACGCTGCGGGGTTTTAATTTCGAGGAAGCAGGTCCGCGCCAGGCCATAATTCCCAGGGGCATATTCATCGATCAAAACAAGAAGCCAGTAGTCTTGAATCCGTTTACAGTTCCAATTGGCGGTAACGCGCTGGCAATTCTCAATCTTGAAGCGCGCATACCGATGACTAAATCGGTGCAGGCGGTTCCTTTTTATGATGGCGGCAACGTCTTCCGGCGCGTCGGAGATTTGTTTGGGAGACATGACAACACGCCAGTGCCCGCGGGAGATGTGGTGGCGGCGATAAATGCCGCAAACCTGCGCGCCCACTGGACTAACACCGTGGGCCTGGGATTCAGAATTCAAACGCCATTCGGCGGCGCCCTTGCCGTGGATTATGGTTTCCTGCTCAATCCGCCGGAGTTTCTGGTCCCCCAGCGTGGCCCAACTCCAGACCCGAACGACTTCAATGGCACGCCGGCAATCTATCGTCTCAAGCGCGCGCAGATTCATTTCAGATTTACGCAAACGTTCTAGGACAGTGAGCAGTGAGCAGTTGGCAGTGAGCAGCAAGTAGGAGCCAGGACGGTAGTAAGAAGAAGATGACTAAGCCATTAAGATCGATGAACTGGAAGAAGTCGGTGCCATTTGCCATCGGCCGACTGCTGCTTGTCTTATTACTGCTCACTGCTCACTGCTCACTGGCATCGCGCGCGGGCAGCAGGGGGAAAAGGGGAAAGGGTAAAGGGGAAGGGTAGCCAGATGAAAAGAGAAAAGGTGAATGAAGGATCAATGAAAGTCGCACCGACGGTGAAGCGGAAGGCTTTGCGATTGACCAGGTTGATGATTCCTGCGATGTTCTTAATTATTCCCCTTTCCCCCTTCCCCTTTTCCCCTATTACCCCGTGCTTTGCCCAACAGGTTGTCGACAAAATGGTCGCCACGGTAAACGCCGGCGTCTTACCCGAGTGTCGGCAGATTTGCCTGATAACTTATTCTGATCTCCTGTGGCAGTTGGCGCTGCAACCGGACACGTCGCTGGCCAATCCAACTTCAGTTGAGCTCAACCGGGCTTTGCATTTGCTCACCGATCAAAGACTAATCCTTCAGGAGGCCGAGAAGCTGCCCTCCATTGCGCCAACTTCTGAGGAGGTCAGGATCGCGCGCGATGAATTGGTCAAAGCGTTCCCTTCGCCGTCTGAATTTAAACAACGACTTCAGCTCGTAGGCTTAACTGGCGAGAAACTGGATGAAATCCTTGAGCAGCGGGTCAGAATTGAAAAATACCTTGATTTCCGTTTTCGCAACTTTGTCGTGATTACCCAAAAAGAGATCGCCGACTACTACAAGGATGTTTATGTGCCTCGCCTCAGGGCGCGCGCGCCCGGTCAAATCGTGCCCACATTGGAAGGAGCTCGGGCTGAGATCGAAAAGATTCTCACAGAGGCGAAGATTGAATCAGACACGGATGCCTTCCTGGATACGGCTCGTGACCGCGCGGAGATTGTCATTCTCAATCCAGTCTAGCTTTAAGTCCAAAGTCCAAAGTCCAATGTCCGGATACGCCGCGCGCAGATTGCCGATCGCCAGATCTCAATTTAAGGGCTTACCCTCTACACTCGACAAACAGACTTTGGACTTTGGACGTTGGACTTTGGACTGTTCTAAGCCGGGCGCCGCAGGTAGGAGCGAAGTTGCGGCGGTGTGGCTTTGCGCATCAGCGCGCTCTTGGCTTTCCATTCCATGGTGCGGCTCAGCTCGACGAGGAAACGCGTCTCACCTGATTCCAAAACCGTGATGGGTTCGCCGTCGCGATAAAGGATGCGGTTTGAGGTGTGCGCAGTGATGCGTCCGCCAGGCGTTATGATGCCGACGAGGTTCAAGGGGTCGGCGGCACTTATCGAGATCAGACTCTCTGTGCCGGTTCCTGATACAGCATCGGAAGGTGGCGGAAGCCTGACCGTAAAGGAAGGCTCTGCGGCCGAGTCTCCGCGAGAGGGTGACCGGAAACCAAAGTCCATCGCTCCGGTGCGGGCGCGGCGAATGGCTCGCAGCATCCCCACAGCTTCGGGAAGTGCAAACTGCTCCCCGGATATTCCCGCAACGAAACGTCCACCGCGCAGCTCGCCGCGCGCTTCCAATCGATGATAGATGCGCAGCAGCACACGCCAGGGCAAGGCTATTCCTTCGCGCTCAAGTAAGCGTTTGAAAACTACGCCGTAGCGTTTCAGCAGTATACGGGCGATTTCTTCGGCGTCCGCTTGATCTAGTGCTACGCCCTCCCTCATGGTCGGGTTACTGCTTCTAGCCGTAGCGGGCGAGACGCCCGCGGTCCCAGCGCCGCGTTGCAGCAGCGACCAGCGTCCGGCGCTCGACATTTCGTAGATAGGCTGCCGATGCTTGCGGCGCGAAGCGGCGTGCGTCTTCCGACTGCCTGGCGTTAGCAGTGCGCGCAAGCCCGCGAAGCTGTCGGAGATGACCAGTCCGTTGGCAACCAACTCAGCCAAAGATTCCTCAACTTGCGCCCGCAAGAGTCTGGTGCCTTCCACGATGTCCGTGAAGAACGAAGCGCCATGTGTCGCCAGATAGTCGTGAACAGCGCGCGTAGTTGTCGAAAATTCGAGTTCATTCAATGACGGCTGAGGAAACACCGAGTTCCAGATGGCAAAGTTCTTGCGCCGCAGCAGCGCGATGGGAGTGTTGCGAACGGGAGCGGCGCCACGCGCGCGTTCGTTTCCGGGTTCGGCAGATGTAGCACGCGGCGAGGTTGCTGGAGGAGTCAACCTGGCCCAAACAACCTCACCGGAAAGACACAAGGCATCAAGCCAGGCAGGATCGTATTCCGTCAGACGACTGGGCAACAGCTCTCCTTCCCAAGCTGCGGCCGGAGCTTCGAAACCCTCCAACTGTTCGATGATGGCGCGCACGCTTTCCGGACCTTCCATCTGATGTTCCGGCGCAAGTTTCTGCCAGGCGAGCAGGTAACGCAGGAAATCGGCGGTCGACACCGGCTCGATCTCCTGGCGCAAGCGATTCAGTGTGTAGCTGTGAATACGCGCGAGCAGACGACGTGCACACCATTCAGTTTCTGTGCCTCCGGGTGTGAACTGCCCGCGAATCACAAAGCCTTCTGCTTCGAGTTTGAGTAGACCCAAATCGATGTCGCTTGTGCTTAGACCGAAGGAACTGGCAAGCGACGCCACCGTTACCGGCCCCAAGCCTTCCAGGCGCCCGCGCAGGACTTCAACCAGCGCGTCTTCGAAAGTCCAGTTGACCTGAGCAAAACTTTCAGGCGCTGCGATTGGCGGCTCGAGCGAGGCCGATGCGTAGATCGCTTGTAGTTGGGGCAGACGCTCAGCTGCAACCCATAACCTTGTTACTGGGACCGCGGGCGTCTCGCCCGCATTCGCTTCGTCGCCAGACGACGCCGAGTCACCAGAACTTTCGCGCTGCGCGCTCATTGCGGGCGGGACGCCCGCGGTCCCAGGACTAACTTGAAGCACTGCGGCGCGACGATCGTTTTTCAGTTCAGTAATAAACTCCTGCCAGTCTGCGCCTTCCTGCTCGGTGATAAAGCCCAACTCGACCAATGCGTCGTGCAATTCGTCAGGGCTTTCCACGCGAGGCCAGGCTTCATCGCGCACGCGATCGATGGCGCCCTGATCGAGTTTGCCCATGTCCTTAGCAGTTTGCGGATCCAGCCAGCGGCGCTGTTGCACGGCTCGCGTGCGACGTTCTTCAAGCGGAGCATCGTCGAGAAAAGCGTACGGTCGAGCGTTCAAAATTTCCTGCGCCAGCGGCGAGGCTTCGATGACGTCGCGCGCAAACAGATTCTTTTCGTTGCGCTCAATTGCCGTCAGCAATCTCTCGAGGCTGTCGACGTCCATCGCCTCTTCCAGACAATCCTTCACCGTTTGATCGACCAGCGGATGCGCCGGAATCTCGCGTTCACCGCCGCCAAGATTCTCCTGGCAGGCGACTTGATCAGGGAAGATCGCGGTCAGCAAGTCCTCAGCGTCCATGCGCTGCAACTGGGCGGGAATCTTCTTGCCTCCGCGCCGGCGCAGGACCGCCAAAGCGCGCGTCACATTCCAACGCCAACGAATGTTCCACATGGGCGCGTCTAAGAGCGCCTGACACAAAAGCTGGCGCACAGTTTTGGAGTTGAGGTAGTGAAATACTTCATCGAGCGGGAAGCTGTGGGTCGGACCAAGCGATAGGACTACCGCGTCTTCGGTGGCCGCGGCCTGGAGTTCAAAATTAAACTTGCGGCAAAAGCGTTTCCGCAGCGCCAGGCCCCAGGCGCGATTGAGCCTGCTGCCAAACGGCGAATGCACCACGAGCTGCATGCTGCCGCTGTCATCAAAGAAGCGTTCGAGGACAAGATTGTCCTGCGAAGGCATGACCCCCAGCACCGCCTTAGCGCCGGCGAGATACTCAACGATCTGCTCGGCTGCCGCGCGCGAGATGCCGACGTCGCTAACGAGCCAATCGATGGCTGGTTCGAGCAAGAGACCATTTCTCTTTTTGTTATCCGCCTCAACATCGTCGAACTCGCTGGCGACACTGACATCAGCTTCGCTTTCCGGACGTTGGACTTTGGACGTTGGACTTTGGACTCCCTCGCCGTTGTCACTGAAGAAAATCCGGTTCGCGACCTCTTCCCTCAGCCGTGACACAGAAACCGAAAGCTCGTGCGTGCGCGCCGGGGCTTCGCCTAGCCAGAAGGGAATCGAGGGCGGTTGACCGTGTGCATCTTCGACGCGCACCTTACCCTGCTCGACGCGCAACACGCGCCAGGAAGCGTTTCCCAGTTGAAAAATGTCGCCTTGCAAACTTTCAATTGCGAAGTCTTCGTTCACCGAGCCGATCACGAGATCGCTGGGCTCGAGTACCACCGCATAATCGGCCGTGTCAGGAATTGCGCCGCCCGAGGTGATTGCCGAAATCCGCGCATTGCGGCGCCCGCGTATTCGATGGTTGACGGCGTCGTGATGGAGGTAAGCTGAACGGCGACCGCGCTTCGTGGAAAACCCGTCGGCGAGCATGCGAATAATAGAATCGAATTTCTCGCGGTCCAGATTGCGATAGGGATACGCGCGGCGGATCATCCGGAAGAGCGCGTCTTCAGTCCACTCTTCGGCTGCCGCTGCGGCGACAATCTGTTGAGCAAGAATGTCGAGTGGCTGTTCCGGAAGTTCCAGCCGATCGAGTTCACCACGGCGCACGGAATCAATTATCGAGGCACATTCCACCAGCTCATCGCGGGACAGCGGGAAAATTCTTCCCTTGGGAAATCCCTCGACGGTGTGATTTGAACGGCCGACACGCTGTAGGAAACTAGCGATGGAACGAGTCGAACCAAGCTGGCAAACCAAATTGACATCGCCGATGTCGATGCCGAGTTCGAGCGAAGCCGTGGCTACGAGGCCGCTCAGTTCGCCCGCCTTTAGTCTTTGCTCCGCGGCCAGACGCTGTTCACGCGCGAGACTGCCGTGATGCGCGGCAATGTTTTCATCGCCGAGGCGTTCGCCCAGATGGCGCGAAACGCGCTCAGCTAGTCTTCTGGTGTTAACGAAGACGAGCGTAGTTTTATGCTGGCGGATGAGTTGCGCCAGCCGGTCGTAAACTTCCTCCCAAACTTCGCCTGACATCACGGCTTGCAAGGGCGAGTCGGGAAGTTCGATCGCCAGGTCCAGCCGGCGCGCGTGTCCGCTGTCGATGATGGCGCAGTTGGGCGCGCCTGCGGCGTCCATGTTTTCCGTGCCCACGAGAAAACGCGCGACTTCTTCAATGGGACGTTGAGTCGCTGACAAACCAATCCGAATTAGTTTCGAGTTTCGAGCTAGCACCCCAGCCGGGCTGCCCGTCTGGGGACCCCGCAGTTCGAGTTTCGAGTTCTCGGCCTCATGTTGGGCGACGAGTTGTTCCAGGCGTTCGATAGAGAGTGCGAGGTGCGAGCCGCGTTTGTCGCCGACGACCGCATGAATCTCGTCAAGAATAAGCGTGCGCGTTGTCTGCAACATGCGCCGACCACCTTCGCTGGTCAGTAAAATGTAGAGCGATTCCGGCGTCGTCACAACGATATGCGGAGGCCGCTTAGTCATCGCCGTGCGCTCGCCCGCCGGCGTGTCGCCCGTCCGGACAAACGTCCGGATATTGACCTCAGGCAAACCCATCGCCCGCAGTTCTTCCTGGATGCCGGCAAGCGGAATTTGCAGGTTGCGTTGGATGTCGTTGCTGAGAGCCTTCAGGGGAGAAACGTAAACAACGTGCGTTGTATCGTCGAGCTTTCCTTCTACGCCGAGACGAACAAGATCATCAATCGCAGCCAGAAAAGCCGCTAGCGTTTTTCCGGAACCGGTCGGCGCGGCAATCAAAGTATTGCGATGCGCTTTGATGGCGGGCCATGCTTCTGCTTGCGGTGGGGTGGCGGTGGGAAAGCTTTTCGCAAACCAACGCGCGACCGCTGGATGAAATATTTCGAGATTCATAGGAGGGAAATTATAACGCAGGGCAGCCTGGGTTGCACACATGAAACACTGGCCTAGAGGCGCAATTGAAGAAGACAATATCCACAGATTACCCAGATCAGACGGAAACGGTTAGGGTCAATAACTGCTCAAGGGCCGTCGTAGTTAAATGCGTGTAATCCCTGGATGTTAGTTTTCGCAGGTAGCTTTGAGCTGATCGAGCGCCTGACCCCACCTCACTCAAACTGTTTCTTGAAACCCTCGAACTGCTTTCTCAGCATTCCCACCTCCGCTTTGAGTGTTTCAACCTCAGCTTCGAGTGTGGCCACTCTGTCGCTGTGGCTGTCGAGGCCCCGTCCGCGGCTGCGGGCCGGTGCAACTTCTTGATGTTCTGCATCGATTGAGACCTCTCCGGAAAGAAGGTGCGCAAACCGAGCCTCTTTCTGACTGGGCTGACGTGGCAATCGGGTAACGAGCGGGTCTGGCTCGCGCGAAATCAAGGAATTGAGGGTGGACTCAACTTCTTCGAGTCCGGAAAACTCATGCAGTCGAAAGGCGCGGGTTGCGAGTTCGCCGGTTGTCTGCGGGCCCCTGAGCAAAAGCACACACATCAGCGCCAACTCCGGCTGGCTCAAATGCATTACTTCCGGCAGGACGTGCTTGTATTTCGGCACTCGACTCGTGCTGCCATAAAACACGTACGCGAGGTTCTTCTCGCGCAGACTTTCCAGCGCTTGCGCCACCGCTGTCTCGTCATAAGACGTGACCGGACTGCGGTTGTTCTTCTGATTACAGGCAAGCGTCAGAGCATTTAGCGTGAGCGGGTAGTATTCGGGTGTGGTCACCTGTTTCTCGACAAGTGAGCCCAGCACTCGGACTTCGATATCAGTTAGTTCAGTTACCAACGATTTTTTCCTATTCTCAATTGCGCGGACGCACGCAAACTAACAGTTTGCTTTACAAATCCTTCGCACAGCGGAAGCCCGAGACCATCCAGCGTTCGTGCGCATGGAAGAAGTTGCGGTAGGTCGAGCGGATGTGGGATCGCGGCGTCGCGTATGAACCACCGCGCAGCACTTTTTGGTTGACGAACCACTTATCGTTGTATTCATCAAACTCGGATTTGAATCCCGGATAGGGAACGTAATCCGAGGTCGTCCACTCCCAAACGTCGCCGATCATCTGGTGACAGCCGTAACCGTTCTGGCCGTCAGGAAATGAACCAATCGCCGCGGGCGTCCAAAGTCCGTTCTCGAACAGATTAGCTTTTGACTCGTCGACCGCGCTGTCACCCCAGGGGAAAGCCTGGCGCTCGCTACCCTTGGGATCAAAGGTCGCAGCCTTTTCCCATTCAGCTTCGGTGGGCAAACGCTTGCCAGCCCACTTCGCGAAAGCCGAGGCTTCGTAAAAGCTCACGTGAGATACGGGCTCGTTCGCTTTGCTTTCGGCTGTATGCAAACCCGCGAAGTCGCGAATCATCCACGCGTCCTCGTGCAGCTCCCAGTAAAGCGGCGCGCGCCATTGTTCTTGGTTAACAACTTCCCAGCCTTCTGAGAACCACCAGCGAAAGTTTTGATAACCACCGTCGCGAATAAACTCGAGGAAGTCGCCATTGCTGACTAACCCGCGATCGATGGCGTAGTCCTGCAAGAAAACCTGGTGCGCGGGCTTTTCGTTGTCGAAGGCGAAGTCGTAGTTAGGAGGACTTTGGACTTTGGACTTTGGACTTTGGACTTGTCTGTCGTAACCAAGCCAGAAGAGTCCGCCTTCGATTTCTGCCATCCCTTCGACTTTTACAGATGGCAGAGTCGTGGGCTTAATCGGCGCGTCATATTGGTCGCACAGCAGGTGCTTGATGTCGTAAACCAACAATTCCTGGTGTTGCATCTCGTGTTCGAGGCCAAGCCGGACGAGCGACAAAACGGCGCCCGCCTTGGCGTCCAAGTCAGCTCCCCCGTCGAGTGAATCCAGAAACGCGAGCATCTGTTCGTCGATGTGTTTCCGATACGCGACTGTCTCCTTTACCGTCGGGCGCGATCGGGTGCCGCGCTTGGGCCGCGCTATTCGTTCCCCGAACCCCTCATAATAAGAATTGAAGTAAAAGAGATACTCCTCGGAATAAACTTTGTAGCCGGGTTGGTACGTTTGCAGCAGCGTCTCAAAAAACCAGGACGTGTGCCCGATATGCCAGCGTGGCGGACTCATGAACTCCGCCGTCTGAATCACGTAGTCTTCAATTTCCAACGGCGCCACAATCTGCATCGTCCGCGCGCGAACATTCTTGAAAAGGACCTTCACTCTTTCGGCCTTGCTTGTAGGAGAAGTGACTTGCATCAGCAGTGAATCGGGGGCTTCAAACGATAGTTATTCACGAGGCTTTGTCGTAAACATCCTTTAATCCAAGTTCGCAATCAATTGATGGCAAAGTGAGGCTTCCTTCCAGGCCCGCCACCTTGGTGTAGAGCCATGTGTCGTTACCTTGCCTTGTATATCCCTCGACCAGAATTTCATCCTGAGAGACCAGGAGGTACTCCTGCAATGAATTGATCTGCTGGTAAGACAAGAACTTCTTGCCGCGGTCGAAGGCTGCCGTGCTCTCTGAAGATACTTCCACAATCAGCGTAGGGTTGAGAATGACGTCTTGTTCTTCGTCGGCAAATTCGTCATCGCCGCAGACAACTGACACGTCCGGATAGAAAAACCGTTTGGAGTTTGGGACCCTGACCTTCAGATCGCTCGGGTAAACTTTGCAAGGCCGACCCTTGAGTTGTCCGCCGAGGGTGATGATGATATTAGCTACGATCAGATTGTGACGCTTGCTGCCTCCCGCGAAGGCGTAAACTACGCCATCCATGTACTCGCTCTTGAACTCGGCTTTTCGTTCAAGACCTAAATACTCTTCCGGACTTAGGTAATAATTTGGAACGGAAGCCATGGCTAGTTTCCTCTAAAAACGGCCCAAATACATCGGACGTTAAGCATAGCTGGCTGCGTCGGAGACGGCAAGATGAGTCTCACGCGAACAGGCGTGCGTTCCAAACACCAAACTATTGCGCGACAACGATTGAATGCGCCGCTCGCTCGGTCACGCGTCCGATAACTCTCGGAGTCGAATAGTTTTCCTGCAAACGCTTCAGCAAAGCCTCCGCGCGATCCGGTGAAAGAGAAATTAACATTCCACCTGCCGTCTGCGGATCGTAAAGCAGACGGCGCAACTCTTTGCTGACGGACTCATCGATCTCAATGTCTTCGCCGACGTATTCGCGATTCGTTCTATCTGCGCCGGTGATTACACCAGCGGCCGCAAGCTCGAGCGCGCCTTCGAGCAAAGGCACGGCACCGGATTCAATCTGTATCGTAACCTTGCTGGCTTTGGCCATCTCCCAGGCGTGGCCAAGCAGTGCAAACCCGGTTACGTCTGTCGCGCCCTTGACGCCAAATTCGCGCATCGCCTCGGCCGCATATTTGCCGGGCGTTAGCATCGTGGCCACGGAAGCGGCGGCGACTTCAGGCGAAGTCTTTTCAAACTTAATTCCCGTGGAAATAACGCCGGTGCCGATAGCTTTCGTCAGAATGATTACGTCGCCCACACGCGCACCCGCGTTAGTGGCGATATTAGCCGGATGGATAACTCCAGTAACCGAATAGCCAAACATGATCTGCTGGCTGTCGACGCTGTGGCCGCCAATCAGTGTGACGCCATACTTGTTCAGGGTTTCCAGTCCGCCGCGCATGATCTCGCCGAGTATTGCCGGATCCACGCCCGTCTTCGGAAAGCAAGTAATCGCCAGCGCAGTCAGCGGCGTGCCGGCCATCGCCCAGACGTCGTTGATGGAGTTGAGCGCGGCGATCTGACCGTAAACAAAAGGGTCGTCAACGATCGGCGTGAAAAAATCGAGCGTTTGCACGATCGCGAGGTCGTCGCGCAGTCGATACACTCCGGCGTCGTCGGCCGTGTCGAAGCCGACCATGACATTCTCGTCTTTGGGCTGTGTTGGTAGCCCGCTCAACACCTGAGCGAGTAAGCTCGGTGACAGCTTAGCCGCTCAACCAGAGCACGAAACCATTTCGGTTA